>NZ_ASRY01000016.1 GCF_000520815.1 Paenibacillus maysiensis
CGTCCACGGACAGAGTAACAACGTGGGCGCTTCTATTGGTACTGTCAACGTGCCGGTAGTGCCCAAGGTGTATGTGGTGCGTAGCGGAAGCACATATGTACCAATTCAATGCCGGCATTGTGAAAATGCGCCCTGCGCACATGCCTGTCCGGTTCAGGCCATTCGACAGGAGAACGGTGTGGTCATGATTGATGAGGAGCTGTGCATCGGCTGTACCTCTTGTGTATTGGCCTGTCCCTTCGGGGCCATTGAGGTATCTACCGTCTACCGGGAAGGAAGAGTCATGACGCAGCCCGGCTTGACCGACCGTGTCGCTCACAAGGCGCTCCCCCGGACCGCGGCAGGCAAATGCGACCTGTGCGCAGACACAAACGGAGGACAGCCTGCATGTGTAGAAGCCTGTCCAAACGATGTACTACGGCTGGCTATAGTCGAGTCCGATCCGCTTCCCGAGCGTCGGCGGGAAGTCTTCTTCCCTCGCCTGTAAGGCCAAAATCAGCCGCAGAAAGGTAGAAATAAGATGTCCATAACAACTAACAATGCCCCTTCGGCTCCTTGTATGGAGACGACAGATTGCACCAAACCCATTATTCATATTGACCCCAGTATGTGTACCGGGTGTAGACGCTGTGCAGGGGTTTGTCCGGTAGATGCCATAGAAGGACAGCCCGGAGAGCCGCAAACCGTGAATGCAGACCGTTGCGTGATCTGTGGCCAGTGTGTACAAATATGCAGCGTATACGCATCCGATTGGGCAGATTCATCTCCACAGGAAGCCGCAAGCAGACGACAGGAGCGTATGCGTGAGCGCGATATGCCTGCTGACATCGGAGAACCACTATTCGCTGCCTATTATAGCGGTAGCCTGAATAAGGTAACCGACAGGATGACGAAACCGGGACAGTTTCGGATCGTCCAATGTGCTCCAGCCATTCGCGTTTCAATCGCGGAGGAATTTGGTATGCCATTTGGCACGCTCACGCCAGGTAAAATGGCCGCAGCTCTGCGCCGTCTGGGCTTTGACCGGGTATATGACACCAACTTTGGAGCTGATGTCACCATTATGGAGGAAGGCACTGAGTTGATTCGTCGTGTAACCGAAGGTGGGCCGCTTCCGATGTTTACCTCCTGCTGTCCGGCATGGGTTCGGTTTGCCGAGATTGAATATCCCGATCTATTGGACCATCTATCCAGCTGCAAATCACCTATGCAAATGCTAGGCTCGCTGGTCAAAACCTATGGTGCACAACTGGACGAGGTGGAGCCTGCGAACATTTATAGCGTCGCGATCATGCCTTGTACCTGCAAGCAATTCGAATGTGATCGTCCTGAAATGGAATCCGACGGGTACCGTGACGTGGATGAGGTACTGACAACGCGTGAACTGGCATACTGGATCAAGAAAAGCGGCATTGATTTTATGAATCTGCCAGATGAAGAATTCGATTCACCGCTAGGACGTTATTCAGGAGCAGGGTCCATTTTTGGTGTAACCGGAGGCGTTATGGAAGCCGCCATCCGTACAGGCTACGAGCTGCTGACGAATGAAAAGCTACCGAAACTCCAACTGGATTTTGTACGCGGTGAGGAAGGCATTCGAGTTGCTGAGATTCAGGTGGGCGAGCTACAACTTAAGGTAGCGGTCGTCGCGGGGCTACAACATGCCTATGGGCTGCTGGATCGTGTGCAGGCAGGCGAATGTGATTATCATTTTATTGAGGTGATGGGCTGTCCTGCCGGATGTATTAGCGGTGGCGGTCAACCCAAGCTCATGCTGGAAAAACACCGGATTGAAGCTTACCGTGCACGCAAATCCTCTATTTATGGACATGATGCGGGGCTTCAGGTGCGAAAATCGCATGAAAATCCTCACATTATTAAGCTGTACGATGAATTTTTAGGTGAGCCGCTTGGTCATGTATCGCATCATCTGCTGCACACAACCTTCCAAAAACGCGGACCAGGCAAGCAAAGCCGGAGCTGTGATGCTCCCGCTAAAGAGAATACAGGTAACCCCATTCATTAGCACGTTAAGTTAAAAGGGTGAACCATGGAGGAATCCTGCCTCTCCATGCTTAATAAGAGGCTACTGAGTCTTGTCCGTGTTCATCCTGTATCCAATGTATTTTGTCGTTAGTTAGAGAGGAGTCGAGTTGTATGAACCGTTTTGTTTTAGCTGATCCCGATCAGTGTATCGGTTGTCGTACCTGTGAAATCGCATGTGTCATCGCACATTCAGCAGGTAACCCTTTTATCTCGCCAGATGACGAATTTCATTTTCACCCACGTCTGAAGGTTATTAAATCCATTGGGGTCACTGCCCCTGTCCAATGCCGTCACTGTGAGGATGCCCCCTGCGCCAACGCTTGTCCGAACGGCTCCATTACGAACGCGGACGGCTGTATTCTCATTAACAGTGAGAGCTGTATCGGTTGTAAAACCTGTATGATCGCCTGCCCTTACGGCGCCATTACCATGGTACCCGAATATCGGGACGGGCGAGCTGTAGTTCAGGACGGACTGTACACCAATGTGTCAGGGCGTTTGCAGCCCAAGGAACGCATGATTGCCAGCAAATGTGATCTGTGTGAAGGCATAGAGGGTGGTCCCGCCTGCATTGGAAAATGCCCAACACGTGCCCTCAAGCTGGTTGAGCCGGATCTGATTCAGGCTCGTGTTGAGGAAAAGCGAGCTGCGAGCGCACGCCAGTTACTGCATATGACGCGCATTCCGGCAACAGGTCTCTGACATGACTGAAGCCCTTCCTCTGCAAAAGGATACGCGGACCGAGCGGGATGCGCTAGGGGAAATGGAGATTCCCGCCAACGCCTATTACGGCATTCATACCGCACGTGCGATGAACAACTTTGCGGTCAGCGGCAGACCTGTGAACCGGAAGCTGATTCACGCTTTCGTCCTGGTGAAGAAGACAGCCACTCAGGTGAACTGTGAGCAAAATCGGCTCCCTCCCCACCGGGCAGCTGCAATGATAGACGCCTGCGATGAATTGCTCGCCGGACGGCATCTGGATATGTTCACAGTCGATGCCCTGCAAGGCGGTGCAGGCACCAGCACCAACATGAACGTCAATGAGGTCATTGCTAATTTGGCGATTATGCGGCTTGGTGGAAAACCCGGACAGTACGAGCTAGTACATCCGCTGGATGATGTGAACTGCTGTCAGTCCACGAATGATGTTTATCCGACAGCATTACGAATTGCGGCCATTCGACTGCTTCGTCCTTTATGTGACGCGATGGCTTCGTTACAGGAGTCTTTACAGCACAAAGAAACGGAATATGCCGATCTGCTCAAGCTAGGTCGCACACAGCTAATGGATGCCCTGCCCATGATGGCGGGGCAAGGCTTTGGCGCTTACGCAAAGGCCGTGGCACGTGACCGCTGGCGCCTATACAAAGCCGAGGAACGGCTGCGGGAAATCCCTATTGGCGGTACGGCGATCGGCACAGGCATGAATGCGCCTCGCGCTTACAGCTATCGGATGGTTGAGAAGCTGGCGGACGAGACTGGCTTTGGGCTATCCCGAAGTGACCACCCGATGGACCCGATTCAGAATATGGATGTCTTTGTGGAGGTATCCGGTCTGCTCAAAGCCGCCGCTGTGAACCTGTTCAAAATATCAGGCGATTTTCGCCTGCTGGCCTCCGGTCCTCTCGGCGGTATTGGCGAGTTCACTCTGCCTCCAGTTCAGGCCGGATCATCCATTATGCCCGGCAAGATTAACCCGGTGATGGCTGAGCTGGCCGGGCTAACGGCGTTGCGCGTGATAGCCGAAGATGCAGCGATTACGATGGCGGCTGCCTCCGGGCAGCTAGAGCTGAACG
>NZ_ASRY01000017.1 GCF_000520815.1 Paenibacillus maysiensis
GGGGCAATCGAATGCATATCTGTATGATTGAATTGCTGCTAGGAACAGGGATACGGGTAAGCGAATTGGTTGGTATCAAGCTGAAGGATATAGAAATAAGCGAACGTAAAGGGTTATTGAAGGTGTTCGGTAAAGGGAATTCCTTTCGTACTATTCCATTAAATAAGGATGTACGAAAAGCCATTACTCGGTATCTTGAAGTCAGACCACACAGTGAATCAGAATATCTATGTATTGGGCAGCGTGGAGCATTGGAACGAAATGCGATTAACCTGATCCTGAACAAATATGGAGATCGGGTCAACGTAAAGGTCACACCCCATATGCTGAGACATACACTTGGCTATAAGTTGGTAAAAACGACTCCATTGACGACCATCCAACAAATCCTTGGACATGATCACGTAGCGACCACCAATATCTATACCTTAACAACACAGCAGGATATGGCTGAAGCTTTGGCAAATATCGAGTGGTAAGCAGCCACTCTTTTTGTCGTGGATGGGAGGGGGCCTTCTATGTAGATAAACGAAGCCGCCAGCAAAGGGTGCAGAAATTTTTGTGATGGTTTTATAGTGAATTTGAGAAAGGAGTTATACCGATTGAAACGATAAAGCAAGAAGAACATCGACAAGCTGAACTGCTTAAGCAGTATATGGAGAAGCATTTCAAGCCGTCCAAAATGAAACAACTGATCGAAACGTTCTCTTTCTCTGAACTAAGAAAGCTAATCGGTGAGATGGACATTGAATTTTTCGCCTTAGCCTATTTCCCTAAATATTTTGATCGAGCATTTGGCAAGTTTCATCGTGAGCTATTCGCGGAGTTAAAACATATGCTTGCAAATACAGGACTTATTACAGCCTTTGGTCTCCCAAGGGAGCATGGAAAGTCAACGATCAGTTCTTTTTTATTTCCGCTGTATGCCACACTTTATGATAAATCACAGTTTACGCTGATTATATCTGCAACAGAGCAAATTGCTCTTCCGTTCCTTGATATGATCAAAGATGAACTGGAAACAAATCAGATGCTGATTGAGGATTTTGGGATTCGTAAAGGGAGTCGCTGGAACAACAATGAAATATGGCTCAAAAGTAAAGGTGGACTAGATTCCTGTATTATGATTCGTGGGATTGATGGTTCACTTCGAGGTATTCACTATAAGCATCATCGTCCTACCTTAGTTCTAATGGATGATTTGCTCAAGGAAGATACCGCACGATCCGAAGCCAAGCGAGAACAAATTAAAAATACGTTTACGGATGTCATTCTGCCTATTGGCACAAGGGAT
>NZ_ASRY01000018.1 GCF_000520815.1 Paenibacillus maysiensis
TGATGTGATTTCTTTATTTGATGCCTATAACGCATTGAATTCTGACTTGGTCAATGAAATTGCAGATCATCGCAACGCCTATCTTGTGATTGAGAATGCCAAGCTGGAAGCTGAAGATTTATTGAATATGAAGAAGATGGGCATTATTCAGGTTCCGGCTGGTGGGAAAGTAAGCTGGCTCACGAAGGAGATTAACGATTCCTTTGTGAAAAACGAGTTAGATAACATTGAACGCAAAATTTTCGATATGATGGATCAGGTTAATTTTAATGAGAATTGGGCCAGTAATACCTCCTCCTTGGCACTGAGAAATAAGTTGCTAAATTTGGAGAATCGAGTGGCGATGCGTGAAGCGTTGATGGAAAAGGCGATCAAGCAGCGATTACGGAATTTCTTTACGTTTCTGCACATTAAAGAAGGCGTGCAATATGATTACCGGGATATCGCCGTAAAATTCACAAGAAACTTGCCAACAGATTTGGTGGGGATGGCAGATGTGATTGTGAAACTGAAAGAAGTGGTCTCACAGGAAACGTTGCTTACATTGCTTCCATTTGTCGAGAATCCGAAGCTGGAATTCAATAAATTTCATGGGGAGCAGCAACGATTAACAGATGTGAGTAAGGAGAAATCGAATGCAGAATAAAAATAGTATCAAGCGGCTGATGAAGAATAATTGTGCATGTTATCTTGGAGCAAAGCACGGTATTCAAAACTATTGCTGTTTACAGGATGGCCCATGTGTATTTTTCGCTCAAGATGATTCTCTTCCCCGTTGTAGCTATTTTGAAAAAGGAGTTTTACCCATAGACGAGAAGCTGGAACGAGAATATACGTCTGAACGGAATATGGAGACTGAGCCTAAGACAGCGAAGCCGAGGGTGAACTGTACACGTTGTGGAGGAACATTTTCGGCAAATTCGAATCGGCAGAAATGTTGTGAGAAGTGTAGAGGTAGGGCGAGAAAGGAAAGTATCAGGATACGTGTTCGGAAGTTCAGACAAAAAGACGGCTCGATGTAACGCTTTAGGCTGTCAAAAATCCCTATAAACAAAGGGTTAAAAATAGGCAAAAATGAGGAGTTGGTATGTTCGTACCTTTTCGTCACTTTTGCGTTTTCTAATGCGTTACATGATTATCTTGAGCATGATATTCAATATGATACAGTTTCAGCATACATATTCGTTTCAGAAGTTCAGTCAAAGATAGGCTTGATGTAACGCTTTAGGCTGTCAAAAAGCCGTATAAACAAAGGATGAAAAATAGCCAAAAGTGGGGAGTGGGCATGTTTGTACCTTTTCCTCGTTTTTGTGATTTCTAAAGCGTTACATTGCTGTCCTGAGCATGACATTAAAAGGCTCCATACATACATAAGCGTGTTCGGTTCTGTGAGTCGAATGGGCGATAAAGGAGATTATCGAAAATGAATTTAGAACAAATGAAGCAGTTGATTGAAGAAAACCAAACCAAAGAGGAATGGCAAATGTATCTTCAGGGTTTGAATCCGTATAGCGTGGAGGGGATGGAGCAATATATCCAATCTAATCAGCAAGCAAAAAGTTGGTTCGATAGCACGGTGGACAAACGATCCGCTAAATCGCTGGAAACGTGGAAATCCAATCATTTGGAAAGTGCAGTGGATGCTGAGATCAAGAAGCGATTCCCGGCTAAGGATGAAAAAGAAATTGAAGTCGAAAAGCTACGAGCCGAAGTCGAAAATATGAAGCTGGAGAAGCAGCGTGAACGGTTAACCAGCCAAGCGATC
>NZ_ASRY01000019.1 GCF_000520815.1 Paenibacillus maysiensis
TTCCAGTCGCTGCCAAGCCGCTTCCAAATCGCTACGCGTGTTTCATAAGGGCAGAAGACGGAGTCTATGCCCAGCAGGCTTACGCCGCGCAAAATAAACGGCAGCACCGTCGTAGGCAGCTTGGTACCTGCCGTCAGGCCGCTCACGGCAACGGAGCCGTTGTAGGCGACTTGGCTGAGCAGCGAAGCGAGCGGCTTCCCGCCTACGGGATCAATGGCCGCTTGCCAGAGCTGCTTGCCGAGCGGCCGGATGCTCTCCGCGCCGTCGTAGACCTCACCGCGGGAGATAACCTCAGCCGCTCCGAGCGCCTTGAGGTAGTCGTGCGCCTCGGCTTTGCCGCTGCTGGCTACAACATGGTA
>NZ_ASRY01000020.1 GCF_000520815.1 Paenibacillus maysiensis
TTGGCCAAAAGCTCAGCGCACTGACCAGCAGAAACACAGCAATCATTGCAAAATAACCCTTCCTCATTTTGACAGCAGTCCCTCCCCACGAGAATATAAGTAATTGATTATCATTCTCAATTAAATTTTTAAAAAAAATAGCTTTTCTTGAGCTTTTCCTCCCCACCTTCCCATCCAGAAATTCGCAAAACCAAGTGAACCCATCACCAATATATCTTACACTTTTCGAAAATGTCAATATGTATTAGCGTGTACATAACCCCTTGATATATGCTATTTTTTAAGAAAAATTTAGGATACCTTCCTCTATATCATGAATCCCATCTACTCCATTTCAGTAAATAAATTATTTAAAATTTTGGTTTTTTCAATTGACAATCCCCATTGATATTCATTATCATTCTCTTATACATAAATGAAAATGATTATCATTATTATTTAACTTAAAATTGCAGGAGGAATGACATGAAATCTTATGTGTTGTGGTCATCCGCAGCGCTTTTATTCGCAGTTACCGGATGTAGTAATGGTACTCCGGCCGCAGATCACAAACCAGCCACTGCATCTGTATCTGCCACTTCCGGTACAACAAGCGATGCGGCGATTCAGGTTACTGATTTTTCAAAACGGACGCTGGCGTTCCAAGGTGTCCCTCAACATATCATTGCGCTCAGCAATGGCGATCTGGATATCATATATGCTTTGGGCGGGACAGCCGTCGGCAGACCCAACTCGAATGGACCTTCCGTCGTGCCTGCTGCTGAAAACGTTCAACAAGTAGGTTCTACTCATGAAGTCGATCTGGAGAAAATTACAATGCTCAAACCTGATGTTGTATTGGGCAATTATCCTATGAATGAGAAAGACATTCCAGCTATTGAAGGTGTCGGTTCGCAGTTGCTGCTGACAGGGGCCAATTCAGTCAAAGATATTCAGTCGCAAATTACACTCTTCGGACAATTACTGCAAAAGCAGGCTCAGGCCGTGAAGCTGAATCAGCAAATTGACCGACAGGTAGCCACATTACAAAAGGAAACTACCTCTACCTCCAAACCTAAAGTGCTGCTTGTCTACGGAGCCCCGGCCACATATATGGCGGCATTGCCGAATTCATTAAGCGGAAATATTTTGGAAATGGCTGGCGGTTCTAATATTGCCGCTGATTTTCCGGGCCTGCAAAATTTCCCGCAATATGCGCAGCTAAATACGGAACGCATCGTACAGGCCGACCCTGACTACATCCTGATTATGACCCACGGCAATACGGATGAGGTCAAAGCCGCATTTATCAAGGAAATGCAGGAAAATACAGCTTGGAGCGGAATTCGGGCAGTCAAAAACAATCAGGTTGAAGTATTACCCTCGGATCTGTTCGGAACAAATCCGGGCACACGGGTTACTAAGGCACTGGATTTGATGCATCAAAAGCTGTATACGGCGAAATAAGCGATGAACAAACTACAACGCGCCAGAAGACGCACCATCGCCTGGATTACGCTTCCGATCCTGTTGCTAGCTGTATCCGTGTACGGTCTGGCTTACGGATCGGTGTCGATTCCACTACGAGAAATCAATCAGGTTTTGCTGTATAACGATGACTCTATATATCGCACAATTCTGATGGATCTCCGGCTCCCCAGAGTACTAGTGGGTCTGCTCGTAGGAGCATGTCTGGCAGCTTCCGGGGCACTTCTTCAGGGAGTGATGAAAAATCCCTTGGCTGATCCCGGCATTATTGGCGTATCGGCCGGTGGTGGACTCGCTGCGGTCATCACGATGGTAATGCTTCCGCAGCTCAGTTATCTTCTTCCGGTAACGGCCTTTTCGGGAGCCTTTCTGAGTGCTATTGTCATTTACCTGCTGGCTTGGGACCGGGGGGCTTCTCCAGTCAAAATCGTGCTGGCTGGCGTTGCCATCAATGCACTGCTGGGCGCGCTCACCAACGGCGTAATGGTCATGTACAGCGACCGGGTGCAAGCGGTTCTTCCGTGGCTATCCGGCGGATTGAACGGACGAAGCTGGCATCATCTGGAGTTCATGGCGCCTTACGCCATCATCGCCTTAATCGCCTCCCTGTTTGCGATCAAGCCTGCCAATTTGCTGCTGCTGGGCGACGATTCAGCACAACTGCTCGGACAGCGAGTAGAGCTTCAGCGGCTACTCATTATCTTGCTTTCTGCCCTGCTCGCCGGTACGGCGGTCAGTGTGGCGGGGCTGATCGGCTTTGTAGGACTGGTCGTTCCCCATGTCATACGGCTGCTAATCGGGGAGGATTATCGTTTCCTCCTTCCCCTTTCCATTGTGGGCGGCGGAACGCTGGTAGTCCTCGCGGATACGGTGGCACGATCCTGGTTTGACCCGATTGAGCTGCCTGTAGGTATTTTGCTGGCCGTCATCGGGGCACCGTTCTTTTTAATCCTGCTCAAGAAACGGGGGAATTTCGGATGACAGCCATTCAGGGTGAGCATATCTCCTTACAACACGGGTATTTCAAGCTGGATGATGTAAACATCACCTTGCCCGCCGGACAGCTCACCGCGATTGTTGGGCCCAACGGCTCGGGCAAGTCCACGCTTTTGCGGATTATGACCCGGCTGCTCAAGCTGGATCAGGGGCAGGTTTCCGTACTGGGCAAGCCTGTACAGGAATACAAGCGACGTGATTTTGCCCAGACGATTACCATGCTGCCGCAAATGAAGGATATGCTGCCGTTATTAACGGTTCGTGAGCTGGTCGCTTACGGAAGATCCCCTCATGCCAAGGGCTTGAGGATACGGCATACCGGACAGGATCAGCATATTGTGGACCATGTCATGGAAATCACAGGCATGAAGCTCTATGCGGATCGGATGTTCCATACTCTATCAGGAGGTGAACAACAAAAAGCGCGAATTGCAATGGCTTTGGCCCAACAAACGGGCATTCTTTTGCTCGATGAACCTACCACTTTTCTGGATATCGCTCATCAATTTGAGGTGATGGATATGCTGAGGCGTATCCATCACGAGTCCGGCTTGACGATTGTTATGGTACTGCATGATTTGCAGCAAGCTGCGGCCTATTGTCATCATATGATTGCGCTTAAAAGGGGACGAATTGCCATTGCCGGCGAACCCCGTCAGATTTTGACGTCTGCTTTTCTTCGCGACATTTATGAAATGAACGCTACAATCAAATTTGAGGATGGCTATCCGGTCATTATACCGACCATACCACATCATTCAGGAGGAATTTAATATGGTTATCGTTACAAATACATCTAAAATCACCCCGGGCAATGCCCACCTGCTCATCGAACGCTTTAACAAAGAAGGTAAGGTGGAGAAAATGGAAGGCTTCCTCGGTCTGGAAGTGCTACTCACTGAAAATACAAAGGATTATGATGAAGTAACGATCAGCACACGCTGGAAGGAAAAAGAGAACTTCCAGGGCTGGACCAAAAGCGAAGCTTTCCGTGAATCACACAGCCACCGCCAAATTCCGGACTATATTTTAGAAAATAAAATCACGTTCTATGAAGTCAAAATCGTGCGTCACCCCATTGCCAACAATGACTCCGAATCCTCGCTGGTGAGCGATACCGAAGCGGTTTGATCCTGTAACACAGCGACAGACTTGTCTGCCCGTACCTTTTCACTCATTCAAAACAACCATAAAAAGCGACTCTGCGGACAAAGGTCTGCGGAGTCGCTTTTTATATGGAAACCTCAGATGATAGTTGAACAGCGGCTTTGAATTTTCAGCGTCTCACCGTGTCCCAGTATGTGAATGCGCTCCTTGGCGATGCCCAAGCGTTCACGCTCCGCTTCGAGACGATCCAGCGCCTCTCTCGGCGTATCATCCGCCAGCTTAAAGGCTCCGTAATGCATCGGGATCATCTGATCCGCGCCGCAATCTACAAACCCTTGCAACGCCTCCTCCGGTGTCACATGCTGCGAGGTCATGAACCATTCTGGCTCATACGCACCAATCGGCATAAAGGTCAGATCAATGGCAAAGCGCTCTCCAATCTCCTTAAATCCACGGAAATATCCGGTGTCTCCCACAAAATACAACGTCGGTGCATCCGCTGAATCTGCATCCGAATGACGATGGGATTCCGCGACAGACGTGGCAGAGCCGATCACCTGCTGCTCACTTTGCAGCACGTATCCACCCCAATGCGAAGTATTCGTATCAAACGGCGTACGTCGTGTCCAATGCTGGGCCGGAACAAACGTAAATCGTACCCCGCCTACCGTAAAATGCTCCCACCATTGCAGCTCATGGCAGTTACGAAAGCCTTTGCGGATCATTTTCGACTTTAACCCCGAGGGTACGAGCATCAGCGTATCTGCACGATATAATTTCCGCAATGATTCTAAATGTAAATGATCATAATGCGAATGAGACAGCAGAATGATATCCAGCGGCGGTACATCCTGAATGCGAATGCCGGGCGGAGCCAACCTTTTATCAAAAGCCATACGTTCTGCCCATACTGGATCGGTGACGATATTCAGCCCAAGATACTGGATGAAAAAGGTGGAATGTCCTACCCAGGTGGCTGTCGCCATCTCCCGATTGCTATGCAGAAACTCCAGCTCTGGGGGATGGTTTGGAACAACGAACGTATAATCCTTTATTTTACTGCGTCGCTCCTGCCGCCATTGCCTGAATTGCTTAATCGTTTTATCGGTGTTGACATGATCCATGTTGTTAAAACGAACTTTGGGCATGATGTAACTCCTCCCCTGACGGACCCGTTCTCCAAAGAAATCGCAACGGTTCAATTTAACTATATATTGTCACTCGAGTGTGAACATTAAATGATGCAAAATGCTGGTATATGTAAAGTATAATTCAATCACGTCTGTAAAGGAAATTCTGCGATAATACAGCAAAAACAGACCTCCCGGATCAATCAGAAAGGCCTGTTCCACCTATTGCTGTCAGTCCTGTGGATTTTTAAAGCGTGCCGAATAAATAAACAGAAACACAATCGCCACCACAATAATAATAGGCGACTCATACATAATCGTAAAATGCTCGAAAGCAGCCATTGAACTCATCCTTTCTTCCCTGCTTCTCCTCGCACATATTTTGCATCGAATAGGAACAGTCTCAAGATCAAAATCAGCGAAGGAATCAATACCAGCAGACCCGCAATAAACGCCGTAATCAATGCATACGCCATTGCGGAGTTCGTAAAGCTGTGATGCACATTAATGTAGGGATACAAAACATACGGCAAATGCGAGCGACCATAGCCATACCAGGCAAATGCAAATTGCAGCATGACCAGAATAAAGGAGGTTCCGAGATGACGACGACGCCATACCAGATAGACAGCTCCGACAAAGCAGACGAAGGAGGCGACAAACATCCATGCCATATTCAGCATATTGGCAAAATGGTCTGGATTTTGTTTGTTAATCTGAAAAAATGCGAGCAAACTCGCTACAATCGTTGGACCGCTCCAAATTAGCGCGTACCCGCGCACGATTTCAAAAGCGACCTTGTCTCCCGCCCTTTTGGCATAGTACGACAAAAACATCGCTGAAATATACAGCACACTCACCAACGCCAGAAAAATAACCGCCCACGTATAGGGGTTGCTTAATAGCTGGCCCCATTGAAGATGAACACCTGTGTCGTTCTCTACAATTATGCCGCCTTCCGAAATAGCAAGGACCGTCGACAGTGCCGCCGGAATCAGCAACCCAGTCGCACCATACAACGCCATGTAGACGATATTATTTTTACCGGAATGCCCATACGTATTGTAAGCATAATACACTCCCCGGATCGCAAGAAGCACAATCGCAATACTGCCGGGAACGAGTAACGCTGTTCCATAGTAATAAGCCGCATCCGGGAAAAACCCATTCAATCCCACCACAAAAAAGATGAGAAATACGTTCGTTACCTCCCACACTGGAGACAAATACCGTTGAATGATATTGTGGATTTTGTTCTGGTGGCCTGTTAACACACTGTAAAAGCTGAAAAAACCTGCACCAAAATCAATAGATGCCACAAGCAAATATCCGAACAGGAAGGTCCACAAAATGGCGATACCTACAATTTCATAGCTCACTTGCCTTCAGCCCCTTCCAGGCCCAACTGCTTCAGCTCTTCCACCGCATCCTTATTACGGAATAGCTTGCTGAGTACCTTAATGGCCGAGAAACACAACACCAGATACAAAATAACAAACAACACCAGCATCCACCCAACACTCGTAGAAGTGGTTGCTGCTTCGGACACCTTCATGTATCCGCGTAAAATCCACGGCTGTCTGCCGACCTCCGCAAACATCCAGCCTAGCTCAATAGCTACCATCGCCATTGGTCCTACCAGAATGAGCGCCAGCAGCAGCCATTTGGGGTATGGTTTACGACCTGGCAGACGTTTGCGAATCAGATACAACAGCGGAATGACGAGAATCAGCACCCCGGTGGTGATTTTGAGATCGAACATATAGTGGATAGACAACGGCGGTCGCTGATCCACAGGATAATCATTCAAACCCTTAACTTCTGTACTGGGCAGATTCCCGGCCAAAACGCTAAGCGCATAAGGCACTTTCAAGGCGTACTTGATGTCTCCGTTCTTATCCATATAACCGCCATATACGAAAGGAGCGTGCGTCATTGTATCAAAATGCCATTCGGCGGCAGCCAGCTTTTCCGGCTGATATTTGGCTAGAAATTTACCGGAAGCGTCTCCGATCATCACCGTGCTGATGGCAAACACAATGGTGCAGGTGGCGGTCAGCTTCAGCGCTTTTTTGAAATACGGGTGGTTACGCCCCCGTAGCATACTATAGGCAGCCAGTCCCATCAGCAGCCCGGCGCTCAACGTATACGAGGAAGCCAGTACATGAGAAACCTTGGTCGGCGTGGCCGGATTCAGCATGGCCTGGATGGGATGAATATCTGTCATGACTCCATTTTTAAGTGTAAAGCCTTGAGGCTGGTTCATGAACGAGTTCACAGTCGTAATAAAAACCGCTGATGCAGATGAGGCAATCGCTACCGGAATGAGCAGCATCAGGTGAAAATATTTGCTTTTAAACCGATCCCAGGTGTACAAGTAAATGCCTAGAAAAATAGCTTCGATGAAAAAAGCAAACGTCTCCAAAAACAGGGGCAACGCAATCGCTTGTCCAGCCACCCGCATAAAGGTAGGCCATAGCAAGCTGAGTTGCAGTCCAATGGAGGTACCTGTGACGACACCTACGGCAACGGTGATGACAAACCCCCGCGCCCAACGTCGGGCCAGCAGTGTATAGTGCGGATCACCAGTTCGCAGCCCGCGCCATTCCGCGAGCGCAATCATCAAAGGTACGCCAACGCCGATAGATGCAAATACAATATGAACAAACAGGGTAATTCCGGTCAACATCCGGCTTAGCAATACGGGGTCCAGTGAAGACAAATGGTACTCACTCCTTCATTTCACATTTTAATAGAAAGCACCTGCATACATTTCTTCGGATTACAATCTAGGGAGTCAAGCGAGCTATGCTTTTAATGACTGCGTAAAGCATAATAGCCGCTATCACAATACACACAATAATGAGCGTTCTTTCCTGCTTGCGGAACATGGAACGCCTCCTTTACTCATCGTTTGGAGCATGGGGAGAACATATCTTAGTCTATCTAAATTTTGTTATTTTTAACCATCCTGCCGCTATAAATTTAGCAGGATTCCATTTTGGATATTGCCAATGTGCAGTCGAATCGGTTATATTGCTATATAGTTAGATAACCTAATTATATGAAAAGAGTGAAACTATGCCGCCAAAACAAAATAAGCGGGATACCGTTCAACATCCCCTCCCCCGTCTCGGTCCAGAGCCTTATCTGGAGTTAATGGATCAAACCGCTCTTGCGGAAACCGACCGTCATCTTGCCCGCATGGGTCTCTTCTTGCTATGGACGGGTGATAACGTGCTCGACGCGATTGATCTGGATTTATCGGCTTTTGGCCTGACGGAGAGCAAGCTGGATTTGCTGTTGCTGCTGACACTACATCAATCACAGGAGCAAATGAGCCCCTCCATGATTGCCGACCGTCTCGGAATCCGACGTGCCTCCGTTACATCTATACTGGACTGGACGGAGCAAAGAGGATGGATTATCAGAGAACATAATTCCACAGATCGACGCAAGATTCATGTACGTATTACAGTAGCGGGCTCCAAGCTTGTGCAACAGGTACTGCCTGTATTCTGGTCTTCATGCGCTTCCCTGGCGAGCATTTTGGAGCCTGAGGAACAAGTGATTTTTTCGCGGATTATAGAGAAGCTTCATCATCATATGGAGCGCAGACTGGGGGTGGGCAGATAAATTTTTTTAAACATATAATTAGGTTATCTAATATAATTAATTGCATGTATTAAATAATAGCTTATTTTATTATTAAGGGAGTGTTCGATTGATGAGTAAATTACGAACAGATCATACAGCTATACAGCAAAAATCCGTTGTTCTACCTTATGCATGGATGACCGTAATTCTATGTTGGTCAGCGATTGCAGTCATGTCCAGTCTATATGTAACTATTCCTTTAGTTCCGCTCTTTGCGGACATATTCGGCAAAACGCTCGCTGAAGCTGCGATACCGGGCAGCATCTTCTCCTTGGGGTTTGCGGCCGGATGCCTTGTGTATGGGGGATTGTCTGATCGTTTTGGACGAAAGCAGATTATCGTTACCGGACTATTCGCATTAACCATCATCTCGCTATGTCTTGGTTTTACCAGTCAGTATCCTTTATTAATTACACTACGCTTGCTTCAAGGTTTGGCGGCAGCCACCTTTTCTCCCGTAGCTCTCGCCTACGCCGTAGATATGTTTCCGTCCGAAAAGCGGGTAACGGCCATTGGCTTTATCAGTACCGGGTTTCTGGTGGCAGGGATTGCCGGACAGGTATTTAGTATCGTCATTAGCGAACACATGGGATGGAATATGGTATTTCGAGTATTAGGCGTACTGTACGCCATAACCTTCCTGATCGTAACTTTTTTCTTACCGAAAGCACCCACACCTCAACGGGGCGTCCGTATTTGGGCTTCCTTCAGTCAGCTAGGCACCGTTCTCCGGTCGTATCCTTTATGGTTTAGCTATACAGTCGCCTTCGTTCTCCTGATGTCTTTCGTGAGTATGTATACAGTTCTGGGCAGCTATCTTAGCGGGCCTGAATTTGGCTTGAATCGCACACAGATGCTTTATATAAGAGCCGCTGGCATCATCGGCATGCTTTTATCACCGTTTGCCGGAAAGCTAGCCCAAAAATTCGGTGTACATCTAATATTACGCACAGCTCTTGTCCTTTCCATTCTCAGCTTGGCGCTGATGGGAATGACGCATTCTCTTATCGCTATCGTCGTGTTGAGTGTATGTTTTGTAAGCGGCATTGCCCTAAGCGTTCCTTCACTGATTGCCATTGTCGGCCAGCTTGGAGGCTCGGCAAGAGCGATAGCGGTCTCACTGTATACCTTCATTCTGTTTGCCGGTACGAGTCTAGCCCCTATGCTTTCTATTCGTTTGATGGGTGATGGCGGAAATCAGGCGATTACATTTATGCTGCTGGCAGCTGTTCTGTCTGTGGGCTTTATCGCCTCCCTGCTCATTCGCAGCCACCAGAACGATTCGCTGAAGCGAAGTGTATAAAGCTATGTATAATGAACTCGTAAAATTCACATAAAGACGGAGTAGGCGGAATGGTGCTGTACAAGCGAAGCGGTGGCGATGGGAAGCACCATCCGACTGCGCAGTGGCACCATAGTAACTTTCATTAGGCATATTCATATGATTTGTGTGAGATTTATCATTGTATTTTCGTCGAAATGACGAACTCCCTCTTTGGAGACATTCGTAGAATGAGGTACAATACAGATAAGCTATATATGGAGAACTTTTGAATAGGAGGCTGTACCGCGCTATGAAAATAACATCTATCGAGCCAACTCCCAGTCCGAACACCATGATGCTGCATCTGGATGAGCGGCTGGAAGCGGGCATTCGCAGAACATATACACGGGATAATGAACGCTCCGCTCCCCCCTTTATCCGGCGTATGCTGGGCATTGAAGGAGTTAAAAGCGTGTTTCACACGACGGATTTTGTAGCCCTTGATCGCAAAGGGAACGCAGATTGGTCCACCATTCTGGGTCAGGTTCGCGACCAGCTAGGCGAGGAAGGCGCAGACGCCAATTGGGACTTGCCAGAGGAAACCACCGGGGAAGCTTTTGGTGAGGCACAGGTATTTGTGCAATTTTTCCGGGGCATTCCGATGCAAATCCGGGTCAAAGCGGGCCAGCAGGAGGAACGGATTTCCTTGTCCGACCGTTTCGTGGAGGCCGTAACCCGGGTAGCCAGCGCGACGCTGATCAAGGAGCGCAAGCTGAGCGATTACGGCGTCCGCTATGGAGAACTGCCTGATATCGCGCGCGAGGTGGAGCAGGAGCTGGAGGCGGCCTTTCCGCAGGAGCGGCTGGAGCAGATTATCCAGCAGGCGATTGCCCATGGTGCGGACAACAGCGAATTCGTGGAGGAACGCCGCGAGTGGAGCGATGCCGAGCTGGAGCTGGCCCTACAGCACGAGGATTGGCGCACCCGCTACGCCGCGCTGGATCGACTGGAGCCGACGCCCGAGCATTTGCCACTCATCCGCCAAGCGCTGCATGACGACAAAATGCAGCTACGGCGGCTGGGGGTCGTCTATTTGGGTGATCTGCGCACACCGGAGGCGATGGAGCTGCTGTCTGAGGCGCTACGCGATCCTTCAGCGGCCGTACGCCGTACGGCGGGCGATACGCTGTCGGATATC
>NZ_ASRY01000021.1 GCF_000520815.1 Paenibacillus maysiensis
TGCCAGCGTCGAAGCCGTCTCGGCTACGTTCATCGCATAATTTTGATTCAATGGATGCAATTCATTCATCACATGCTGATGATAACCGTGTCCAAGCTCATGGGCCAGTGTCGAAACGTTGGAAGGCGATCCGGCATAGGTCATGAAAATACGGGTCTCTTTGCTAAGACGAAGGGAAGTACAGAATCCACCAGGACGTTTCCCCGGGCGATCCTCTGCTTCAATCCAGCTTTTCTCAAAAGCCATTTGAGCAAAATCAGCCATTCTTGGACTGAATTTACCGAATTGCTCAACAATCGTTACGGCTGCATCGTCGTACGAGATTTTAGTAGTAGATGTTCCAAGTGGGGCCTCAACGTCATGCCAGGACAGTTTCTCCAAGCCCAGCAGCTTCGCCTTCCGCTCCAGATATTTAACCAGTACAGGCTTCGTTTCATTAATAACCTGCCACATCGTATCCAGCGTCTGTGCGGACATACGGCTGATTTCCAGCGGCTCCTTGAGCACATCAGTCCAACCCCGGTTTTCATACAGCTTGAGGCGGAAGCCTGCTAGGTGGTTCAGCGTATCCGCACAATAGTCCTCCACCTTGGTCCATGCTTCTTCCCAACGTGTGAACACTTCTTGACGCACACTACGATCTGGTTCATCCAGCTTGTTGGCAGCCTGCCCTACGGACAGATTTACGATTTCTCCATTCTCTGGAACAGGGATAGTCATATTTTTGACAATCGTGTTATAAAAATCCCCCCAACCATGGTAGCCGTCCACAGCCAGATCCAATGCGAGACTTTCCAGCTCAGGTGCCATTTTTTCACGAGCTTCGTTCCGGTATTCATTCAGGACAAAAGAGATCGGCTTAATCGCTTCCCGGTCCATCCACTTCTGCCAAATGTCTTCACTCGTTTGTGCCAGCAAGTTCTGGAAGGATACCAACGTACTTTTCCCCTGTGCATACAGCGTATTTATGCGTGCGCCCAGTTCAACAGCCTGCTTGTCATGTTGGTTTTGGGCAGTTAGACAGGAAACAAAAGAACCGGCTTGCGATGCTCCGTTAAACAGCTCCTGTATAGCATTCAGCACACTATCCAGACGCTCGGTATCCAATACCGTTTGTGGTACTTTGGCTGATTTAAGCTGAGACTGCAATTGTTGAACCTTGCTCTCCAACTCCTCCAAAAATGCTTTAAATGAGGGAGAGGAAGACCCCCCACTAAATATGGATTCCAAATCCCATGTTTGCTTCAACGGTGTTTTCATAGCAGTTCCACCTTTCTTTTTGGCGAATTCATGTGGTTTCATATACAATAAAGCTACATCGTCATGATAGAATCACTACAATTGGGAGGAATACAGGATGAGACCTTTACAAATTTCGCCGGAAACGGCTGTGAAATTATCCAAAAAGCTCGGCATTCCGCTGGAACATCTCATGCATACACCCCAGCATATTTTGATGCAAAAACTGGCCGAACTGGCCAAAGAAGAAACCGCTGACCCAAATGGCGGTGAATCGGACAAATCATGATTCCTTTTCACAAAACCTGGCCTTATGACATTGTCATGGGAGACGTTTATGTACAATCCTGTCCGTTTTGCGACCACGAGAACGTCCTGCTGCCCCTGAAGCCCAAAGAGCTTAAGCTCATACACGAAGGGATGAAAAAGCTGCTTGTGTTTCCATGCTGCCACAGCAGGATTACTTTGGTAGATTGTGATGACGATTATTTGCTGTCAGATACCACCCTGCGCCATCATTAATTCATGAGGCAATTTAGAGACAGGTAGCCGTTGTTGATAAACAAGGTGTGAACCATGAGCCTGAACCGGCCATAGTGCACACCTTTATTCCTTCAAGAGGAGCTTGCGTCTTGCATTTCCTCCGGCAACTGAATATTCTTAGCGAGCATTTGCTCTCTCAACACAGCCCATTGTTCACGGGAAGCCCGGATCATAGCTGCGTCCATAATTTTCTTGTCATTAATGACACGTGAAAACCAGCGTACCGCTTCGTTAAAGTTGCCTGTACGTCGATGCAATTCTCCAATCAGATAGAGAAGCTTGGCATTATTCGCCCCGACACCCTCCAGCTCATAGACCCGAATATAGGAGTCCAGACTAAACTTGAGAAACCGAAGCTCCTGCTCCTCATTCCCCTGGTATCGGTACATCCACGCGATATGCTGCAACAGGCTGGCTATCACCCGCTCCTTTTCCCCGATGACCTGCGCACACAGTAAACCCAGCTTATACGTTTCCAACGCCTCTTCCCAGTTGCGATGTCCGTCATATTCGCGGGATTGCCACCGATTACCGATTTTGTCCTTAAACAGCTTCGACTGTTGATCGCTTAACTGAACGGTTGAATGCTCTGTCGAGGTAAATCCGCAATGAGGACAAACCCGTACGACATAAAAATCGGGATTTTCATTCTTGTAGTACGCGCAAAAATCTGAATCCGTACGAATGGCCTTCTTTAGGCTTGGTCTGACACGGGATGTCTGAAATTCTTCTTCGCAATGCGGGCAAGCAATTTTGATCTGATATAACGGTTCAAGTTCCAATGTTTTTACAACCCTCTCCAAAATTCGGCAATCCCCGCAAGCTTACGGGGTATTTACAAAATGATGCGCAGGACCGGACAAACGGTTAAGTATGATTGAACGAAGCGGCTCCTCAATGCCCGTATCCGTTAACGCACCTGCCATACAAGACAACCATGCCTCTGCTCGCTCCTCCGTTACGGGAAACTTCATATGTCTGGCACGTAACATCGGATGACCATATGCATCAGAAAAAAGGGACGGTCCTCCAAAAAACTGGCTCAGGAACATATACTGCTTTTCCTTTACCGGTTCCATGTCTTTAGGAAACAGGGGACTTAACAACGGATCTTTATAAACTCTCGGGTAGAAGGCCTCAATAATAGCACGAACACCTTCCGCACCCCCAAGGTTGTCATAAATGCTCAGGCTAGGATTCACTTTTTCCTCCAACTTTCTGTGCTATGGTAATAAATATACACCCGTATTATAACAAAAAACAAAAAATGACGCTAAGAATAAGCGTCATTTTATCATTTCACGTATGAGGACAGGCTTGCACGACTTGCAAACAGCCTGCCAATCTACGAATACAGCTAATAACTCCGCCAATCCTCTTCACCGGGACGGACGAGAGAGGCACGAATGACATACACAAAAGCACACACGAGTAGACCGGCAACGATGCTCATCCTGATCACTCCATCCTTAAGGTTATGGATCGTTGTTTTTTAATTTTAACATAATCTATACAAAAATACAGCACTCCATGCAAACGCTTTCTTGTTTTTTTTGGTACTCTTTGTCCATCCTCGTCATAGGAATAGTAGTAGAACTCCAAAGGAGGGGCCTCTATGCCGCTGTACCGCCGTTACTCGCTCCCTTTGCTCATTCTTATGCTGCTATTCCTATTTATACTTATGGCGGCGCACCCGCAATCTTCTCTAAATGCTGGACTTCGTGGTCTGGCCATTTGGTGGGACGTGCTTTTCCCGTCCTTATTCCCGTTTTTCGTTATTTCCGAGCTGCTGCTCGGTTTTGGCATCGTCCATTTTATAGGTGCGCTGCTGGACCCGCTCATGCAGCCCCTATTCCGTGTACCTGGCTGTGGGGGTTTTGTCGCTGCGGTCAGCTGTGCGTCCGGTTACCCCATTGGAGCCAAATTAACGGCCAAGCTGTGGGAGCAAAAATGGATCACCCGCATCGAAGGGGAACGGCTGGTCGCCTTTACAACCTCCTCTGATCCGATATTCCTGATCGGTGCCGTTTCCGTCGGGTTCTTCCATCAGCCTGAAATTGCAGCCGTGCTGGGTGCTGCCCATTATGGTGGCGTGCTGATCATCGGCCTGCTCATGCGCTTCCACGGCTCCCGTTCGGGGAACGCTGTTACTCACGGCAAGCGTCCCCAGTCTGCTACAACCCCAGCAGGCCACACCGGGCAGCCTACACCTACATCCCTCACTGTCGCTCCAAATGCCAAGTCAGACACGTCCTCTGTGCAGCAACGCGGACGACTGCGCCAAGCGATATATGCCATGCATACAGCGCGCCTGGAAGATGGCCGTCCATTTGGCGAGCTGCTGCGTCAAGCTATTGCTTCCTCCCTCCGTCTTATTATTGTCGTAGGAGGACTGGTTGTATTCTTCTGCGTCATTCTGGAAGCTTTAACGAACTCCGGTTTAATGAGCGGGCTTCGCCTGCTTACAGCAAGCTTATTGTCCGCCTGCGGCCTTCCTCCTACGTTAACAGATTCCATTGTAGGCGGTATCTTCGAAGTCACTCTAGGGGCACAAGCCGCTGGTGAAGCCACAGGAGCAGCTTTGCCATTCAAGGTAGCCGCAGCAGCCTTTGTTCTCTCCTGGGGCGGACTATCGGTTCATGCGCAGGTCGCGAGTATTTTGAATACAACGAATCTCCGGTACCTGCCTTTTTTGCTAGCCCGCGCTGCGCACGGCATCATCTCTGCTCTGCTGGCTCTCGTGCTATGGCGTCCGCTCATGGGACAGGGAAGCTCGCCAGTCTTTTCTCCGATACACGATATCACCTGGTCTCCCGGCTTCTCATCCACTGTGTTGTGGCAAAGCCTGCTATTCCTCACTTGCCTGCTGATAGCCATGCTCTGTCTCTCTTGGTTGAGTGCAGGCACTAGCCGCTTATTCGCACGTCTGAGGAGAGCGTCCAGGCAATGAACGTTTGTGTTCTTGCTCATAATTGATTATGATCGGTATATACCCATGACAAAGGAGCTTTTCATCTTGAGATATTATGTTCTGGATCGCGGGGATCAGCACTCCATGGACTTGAGTCAGCAGTTTCACCGTCTTGCCCAAGAAAAGAATTTCAAGCTGGATGCCGAATCGCCGGAAATCGTCGTGTCTATAGGAGGCGACGGTACCATGCTGCATGCGTTTCATACCTTCATCGACCGACTTTCGGATATAGCCTTTGTTGGTGTACATACCGGTCATCTGGGCTTTTATGCCGATTGGCGTGCGGACGAGCTGGAGGAGCTAATCCACCTGATGAGCCAAAGCGGATCTGAGGGACCGCTTAAACCGAGAATCGTCAAGTATCCATTGATCGAGCTGGAGATTCACAAGAAGTCGGGAAATGCTTCTTTTATTGCGTTGAATGAATTTACGTTAAAAGGGGTAGATGGCACGGTCGTTGCGCAAGTGGATATTAACGATGTCACGTTCGAAATGTTCCGTGGAGACGGTATATGCGTTTCTACCCCTTCAGGCACGACTGCCTATAACAAAGCACTCGGCGGAGCTATGGTTCACCCCAGCATTGAAGCGTTGCAATTAACTGAGATTGCCTCCATTAACAACCGGGTGTATCGGACAGTTGGATCGCCATTGTTGCTACCCAAACACCATCATTGTGATATTTTTTCGAGAAAAGATCAGCGTCTTCTGCTGACGGTAGATCATCTGAACTTCCCTGTGGATGATTTGATTTCTGTTCGTTGCCAGGTTTCCAGTCACAAAATCAGCTTTGCTCGTTATCGTCCCTTTCCATTTTGGGATCGGGTACGCAATGCTTTTCTCAATTAGGCAAGCGCTTTGGAATACACATAGAACTGAAAAGCACTAGAACATGCAAAAGAGCCAACCTTGGCTCTTTTTTTGTATAATAGGGCCAACTTATCCATGGTTGATCCTTTTGCCAAAAATAAAAACGGCTCCTGAAATTCAGGAACCGTTTTGTTGTGGAGCTGTGAATGTTTTATTCTTTTTGCTTCCCTCAGCTCTTTCGGCTTTGGCAGCAGGCTGCGCCTGACGCTGACCTCCGGAATCACGTGAGACACGGACTTGCCGTCCCTCCCGGTTTTCCTTCGGTTGACGCTCATAGCGTGGGCCACGGGATTCCTTTTTATCGAAATTCCCTTGCTGATTGCGCTGTTTCCGTGGTTCCCGGGCTTGCTGTCCTTCACCGGAAATTCGCCCGTCCTTCGCCTCACGCGGTTCTCTCGGCGGGCGCGAATCACGTGCTTCCCGTGGCTCACGCTGCCGATTCCCTTCACGTCCTTCTCTGGACGGACGGTTTTCACGGAATTCCCTTGGCTGTCGCTCACGTGGTTCCTGGAATTCCCTTGGTTCCGGTCGTTGCAGCTCCTGAATTTCCTGAGCTTCACGCGGCTGCTCCACTCGCGGCTCCTCGGCTTCCCTCGACTCGCGCTGTGGCTCTGTCCATTCCCGTTCTTCTCCGTCTGCGCGTTGCAACACTTCTTGCGGCTCACCGGCTTCAGCCGTTTCCGTTGGTTCCGCTTGAGGTTCTTCCAACTGTTGATTATCCGGCGTAACGGATTCATCATTGTTTTCAATCTTGCTGATCACTTCGCGGCTCTTAAGCAGCACAAAATAAGCACAACCGAAATTACAATATTCATTAATGTAATCGTCCAGTACCGCTATGGATGTATCCTTATTGGCCTTGGGATGCCCGTCACGATAAAAGCCCTTTAGACGTAGCTGGTTGTAACCCCAATCACCAATAATATAATCATAGCGCTCCAGCACTTCACTATACCGGTCACGAAAAGCTTCGGGATTCCACCCGTTCTTGTGATCCTGCAACACTTCATAGTTTTTACCACCGATATGAAACAAGCTAATCTGACCGCCTTTCCCGGATCAAGCCTGCGAAAGGGCGCCTTCTTCCTTATGCTGAGCGGCAGACTTCACCTGCTCATGCGCTTGGTAGGAGCTGCGGACCAACGGACCGGATTCGACGTGGCTGAACCCCCGTTGTAATCCCTCTTCCTTTAACTTCGCAAAATCTTCCGGTGGGTAATATTTTTGCACATATAAATGTTTCTCGGATGGCTGCAAATATTGTCCAATTGTCATAATATCGCAATCGACTTTACGCAGATCATCCATGGTTTGTAAGATCTCGTCCCACTCTTCTCCGACACCCAGCATAATACTGGATTTGGTAGGGATGGACGGATTTAATTGCTTCGCACGTTGAAGAAGCTCCAGAGAGCGACGGTATTTGGCCTTGGCCCGAACTTTATCGGACGTCCGCTCCACCGTTTCAATATTATGATTCAAAATATCTGGTTTGGCATCCATGACAATACGCAGCGATTCGATATCGCCCATAAAATCGGGAATCAACACTTCTACGCTGCAAAAAGGCAAACGGCGGCGAATCGCACGCACTGTTTCTGCAAATATAGTGGCTCCCCCATCCTTCAAATCATCACGGGCCACACTGGTTACGACACAGTGTTTCAAATTCATGTTTTCAGCCGCTTCCGCGACGCGCTCAGGTTCCTGTAAGTCCAGTTCCGTAGGCATTCCCGTATTCACTGCGCAAAAACGACACGCACGCGTACAAATATCACCCAAAATCATAAATGTAGCTGTCCTGTTGGCCCAGCATTCATATATATTAGGGCATCGCGCCTCCTCACATACGGTGTGTAATGTCTTGGAACGCATCATGCTCTTGATTTCCTGATAGTTATTATCTGTCGTGAGTTTAATACGAATCCAGTCGGGCTTGGCTTCCTTCACTTTTCTAGACAATGGTATAGACCTTCTTTCTGATAAGCTTGAACTGTCATTGCCATACATTATAACATGAAAGCCATGGAAAAACCTCCATTCATTGTTCCCTTTTTGATATGACTTTGATGCCGGAAAAGTAAACTCCTTAGATGGATAAAAGCGACGGATATGGCTCAACCTAAACCAAAGCGCCCGTACCGATGCCGTTGGATGCGGGCCTGTATCTACGGGGGCTGTCAAGCCCCCTCTTGAGGAGGTCGGTTCACGTGCCTTACCCTAAACGTACAGTTCGCGCTATGCGCCTGTTGCCGCTGCTGTTGTGCGCCACTACACTGACAATGGCCTGTCCGCTTCCTGCTCAGGCCTTGGCTAAACCTTTAGAAGCCTCATCCCAAAGCATCCAGACAGCACATGGTGCTACTCCAAATTCCCAGTCATCACTGTATAGATCAAGGCTTGCTCTATATCGTTCCGTCGAAGCCCTGACAGGGATTCCGTGGTACAGGCTGGCCGCTATCGACCAGTATGAACGCACGCTTACGATTGCACATCCCAAGGATCGCAAGCATGGGGAGCGAGTCACAGGTATCTTTGTCACAGGCCCCGTCTGGTCCGGTTTGATGAATCCTGATCCCGAGGACCGGTATCCACGTTCCATTTCTTTTTTTTCCGGGCTGGGACAGGACGGCTCGGGTGACGGAATTGCCGACCGCGATAATGACAGGGACTTGCTGTTCAGCATGGCCTCTTATCTCGGTAAATATGGGATCACCCAGGATGAATTTTCCATTGCAGTATGGGAATATTACCACAACAGCCGCGCGGTTCAAAGAGTGCAGCAGTTTGCCAAACTGTATCGGACCTATGGAAAGCTGGAGCTTGGCAAACAAGCCTTCCCGCTTCCCTTGGGCAGCATTTATAGCTATCGCAGCACTTGGGGCAGTCGTCGGAGCTGGGGCGGTTACCGCATTCATGAAGGAACAGACCTGTTTGCCGGCTATGGTGTTCCAGTTCGAAGTACCTGCTATGGCGTAGTCGAAATGAAAGGCTGGAATCCTTTCGGTGGATGGCGAATCGGGATTCGGGATCTCAACAATCGCTATCACTACTATGCGCACCTCTCCGGCTTTGACAAGACCGTTCACAATGGGGACATTGTCACGCCAGGTCAGATTATCGGCTGGGTCGGTAGCTCGGGTTACGGCAAGCCCGGTACCCAAGGCAAATTCCCGCCACATCTACACTATGGCATATACCAGGACAGCGGTTGGACGGACTGGTCCTTTGACCCATATCCGTTATTAAGACAATGGGAACAAACGGAGCTCAAAGCGCTCAAAACCAGCAAAGCAAAAGGGACCTCCACATAAGGTCCCTTTTGCTTTGCATATACAACAATCAAGCCCTCTCACATTCCACTTGCCTTCGCTTATGGCGTTGGGGATGAAGTGGTGGGTTCATCTTCCTGCATTTGTGGAACACTCTCTATGCCGGAATCCGCAGCACCACCTGTCTCTGTCGAATGGGGTGGAAGTGCCAAATTGGGGGCGACAGCTCCATTTTTACCAACAGGCTTACCTTGATTATCATAGTAATACATCGGGACATTGCCCACCACGAGCAAATAAGACACCGGAATTTCCGTCTCCACAACCTGAGGCTGCATTTCAAAAGGAATCACGACGGACACCTCCGTCGTAATCCGAATATACACTTCCACCAAAACCATGTTGATGCCCGCATCCTGCTGGCGTGTATTTAAATCTACCTTGATAGCTCCATGCGGCTCCACCTTGAGTGGAACCTTCGGGCCATAAGCAGCCAGCAGTGGACTACCCAATGCCTGACCGATCGGAACGCTCTCATCAAAATGGCTCATGCTGTCCATCGTTGCCTTGACTGCCTTGAGCGTATCCGAAGTAATTCTCATATGCTCCGCATAATTCAGAACAAAGCCGGAGGTTTTCCCTTGCGCATCCGTTCTCCATTCGATCAGTTTATCAGCGGTCTCGCCCTGCTCTACCTGCGCAGTAATCGCTGAATTAATGGCCTCCGTCGCCATTTGCTTGACCCGCACTTTTGCCAAATGCATCATAGGCGGCTTCAAATGCTGCTCTACATAAGAGGCAACCTGTACGATTCCTACCAGCAGTATCAGCCCCACAATGAGCCATACTCTGTGTCTTCCATGTCGCCTTCTGTTAGGCCTGCTGTGCCAATGCGGTCTTCTCTTCATCCCGATCCCTCCGCAGCAATGAGCTTACCCTACAAGGATATGCGGCGGGTACACGAAAAAGAAGCTGCCCGTCCGGCAGCTCCTTTTGGTGTGCTAAAAATATATAATTTCCGATGTGATTCTTAAGATTATTTGAAAATTATTTAAAAATACGGTCAATCTTTTCAATATCTGCCTGACTCAGCTTAACATCCAGCGTTTTCAGATTCGCTAGCACCTGCTCCGGCCCCTTCGCCCCTGGAATGAGGGCATCAATCGAATCGCGGGTCAAATACCATGCGAGCACAACATGAGCGACCTCTGCATTCAACGCATTGGCAATCTCCCGTACCTGCTCCACTTTGTCCAAAATACGAGCAAATGCTTCTCCCTGAAACAATGGACTTTTCTCTCTGTTATCCGTGAAGGTTGTGTCTTTCGTATACTTACCGCCCAGCAATCCGGAAGCCAGCGGGAAATAAGGCACAAACGAAATGCCATTAGCCTTGGTATAAGGCAGCAGTTCCTTCTCAGCTTCCCGTTGGAGCAAATTATAATGGGATTGAAGCACATCTACATAGCCGTCACTATTCGCATCCTTAAGTTGTTCAATGGAAAAGTTAGATACGCCAATGGCCTTAATTTTGCCTTCGTCCTTGAGCTTCTTCAATTCTCCGACAGCCTCTGCCTTCGGCGTAGCTTCATCCGGGAAATGGATATAGAACAGATCAATATAATCGGTCTGCAATCTTTTCAGACTGGATTCGACGGATTCACGTAAAAAAGCAGGCGAGTTGTCAACAACAACCTCTCCATTCACAAATTTGTGTGCCCCCTTGGTCGCAATGACAGCTTCCTCACGTTTGCCGCGCTCCTTCAGCACCTCACCGATCAATCGCTCTGAGTGCTCAGGTCCATAAATAAAAGCCGTATCCAGAAAATTGACGCCGTTATCCAAAGCTGTGCGAACAACTTCTTTGCCCGTTTCATCATTCAAACCGGAAAAAAGATTATGTCCTCCCACCTTATTTGCACCCAAACCGATTGGTTTTACATATAGATCTGTTTTGCCAATACGCACTTGCTCTGCCAATTCACGTCATCTCCTTTTCGAAAGTTACTTCCATTTTAATATTAGATTCCAAAAAAAGCAAATATAATATACTTAAAATCAAATAAGCATAATAAGAAATAAAACAACACTATTTTCTTGTTCGCTTCATACTGCGAATGATTGTTTTCGTTGTCTGATCCACCTGGTATGATTCCGTGATTTTTTGCAGAGCTTTGTTGAAGGTAAAATCATCCAGTGTATTGTTTTTTAAGTAACTCATCGTAATCTCAGGCAACTTGATATAACAGATGGATATCGTCCATGCGACCGCCATTTGTACATAATAATCCTCACGGTGGGTTTGATCCAGCCATTGCAGTACCCGGATGATATACTCTTCCTCAATATAAAAATTCAGAAGCATAACCACTCCAAACCGAATTTCATATTCTTTTCTGGATGACAGATACGGCTGGATAAAGTTCCATACTCGTTCCTTATGATTTTTCGTACATTTTAATCCGGCGCAGAAGCTGTCGCAAACCGACCAGTTATCAATTTTAGGAACAAACCTGGCGACGTAGCCCAAAACTTCCTCTATATCCGCTTTCACATAGCCAATCACCATGCCTTGCAGCATTACTTCCTCGAAATGTTCACTTTCAGCGGTTTCAAGGTAGAGACGCCAATCTCCTTTGGCAATATCCTGTGCCAGCTTACGCAGCACTGGCAGACGTACACCCAGCACATTATTAATCGTCGGAAGCAGTGCAGCCGTGAATTTCTGAAAATCCGCATCAACATATGACAGTATTTGTTCTCTAATTGTTTTCTCCATAGTTTCCACTCCCTGATTCTTAACGAAATGAAATGCTCCACAAATAAATAGAGGCCACAGAACCATAGGGCGTATAGACTCGGCGGTACTCCTCAAATTGCTGCTTGGTCAGTGTATCCAAATTGTACAGCTTCATCATCCCCCGTCGAATAGCTATATCGCCCCAACTGACGACATCCGGACGTTCCATGGAATTAATCAGCATCATTTCAGCCGTCCACGGACCTATCCCATGCAGCGAGGACAATTTTTGAATTACTTGTGTATCGGAGAGCTCATATAGTTCCTGCAAATCCAACAAGCCCTGCTCTATGGTTTGGGCTATATTCAGGATACAAGCCGCCTTTTTCATCGTGATACCACAGCTCTGAATAACTTCAACCGACTGGGGCGCTATATTTTCCGATGTCATCACACCCAGCTTCTCCTGCATTCTTGCCCATATCGTTTGAACCGCCTTCGCAGAAATAAGCTGTCCCACAATCGCATGAACAAGCGCGGCGAACAGATCGGGAATAATCACTCGTTCGACCTTCCCCATTTGCGTCATTGCTGTACCAAGTACAGTGTCCACGCTTTTCAGATAGTTGATTTCCTTCTCTCCATAGTCAAAATTTTTCGTGATCACGGTTTGCACACTCCGCTTCCTCCTCTGCAACCCTTATGCAGTTCCACCACATTCCATTTGAATGCAGTCTACACCAAAATCAGGGCTCAAATCCTTCACGGCTTACATAAAGCTGTTCTTCAGGAAAAACGTTACGAAACTGTTCGTAGACTGCCTTGTAGGCAGCCGGATGATACCAAGCCTCCAGCCCTAACGGCTCGTAAAGCGCACCGATATTTAAGCTTCGTGTACGCCTTCCTCCACTGCCGTCTCCCATAAAATAATCATCAATACAGACACGGTTGACCAGTGGCAAAAGCTTGTCCGCAAATTGCTCGCTGCTTGGAAGTATCGGAGCGATGGTCGCTTGCGTATGATGTGCTTTCATTGTTAACCTCTTTCAAGCTGTAAAAGCTTTACCTTCATATCCAAACCACCGCGATATCCGGTTAAAGCGCCATTTTTGCCGATAACCCGATGGCATGGGACGGTGACCAGAATCGGGTTAGCACCGATTGCAGCTCCCACCGCACGAACAGATGTAGGCTTCTGAATCGCGTTCGCAATGTCTGAGTAGGATTGTGTCTCTCCATACGGAATGTCACACAGTGCGTTCCAGACCGCCATTTGAAACGCAGTCCCCCGAAAGTCAAAAGGAACGGTAAAACCTGTGCGCTTCCCTTGAAAGTATTCAATAAGCTCTGTAGCATAGGACTGTAAAACCTTATCATCTTCAACTAATGGACTGCCGGGAAATCGACTCCCTGCCCACGAAGCCAATTCCTCTAAAGGTTTATCGGGTGAGCCTACGTAACATAATCCATCCGATGTAGCTGCAATATATAAATTCCAATCCTCGTGGGTTAATAATGACCAATAGATTGTTTTAGGGATTTGGGTTAACATAATGTATACCTCCACTTTGTAATTTTTCTGATTTAAGGTGGCGATATTGCAAAGGGGTGTAGCCTGTATTCTTTTTAAATAACGTAATAAAGTAAGGGGTATTGGACAGACCTACGCTCTCCCCCACTTCCGCAACGGACTTATCCGAGTCCATTAGCTGTTGCTTGGCATGCTCCAATCTGGTTTGCTGTATATATTCCATCGGAGTTATATCCATGACCCGCTTGAAGGTACGATGTAAATGGTACGGGCTCCCATGACTCATCTCTGCAAGCAGATGCAGCGTTAAATTTTCCTTATAATTAGAATCCACATACTCTGTAACCAGTGCAATCCATTCATGATCAGGCAATTTTTGTCCTGTCGGTTTACACCTTTTGCATGGTCGAAAATGCTCCGCTAAAGCCTGTTCTGCTTTTTTGAATACGCGGATGTTTTCTCTTTTGGGAGGACGGGATTTGCAGGAGGGGCGACAAAATATTCCCGTTGTCTTCACAGCATAAAAAAATTCACCATCATAAGACTTGTCGTTCTCCACAATAGCTCTCCACTTCTCGTCAGTGATGGGCAACTCGGATTTCTTCATTACATTCACCTCTCATTTGCGATGTGGCCTCCCACATATCTATGTCTAAATTATAAACCAAACAGTGAACATATGTACCCCTCTTGGAATGTAAAGGCAAGATAACGAAAAAAGATGACTCCCTTGGAGCCACCTTTGATCTTACATGTCCATCTTCTTATATGCACTTGAACCAAAGCCCAGAAATACCGATAAGGTGGACCTTAGAGCTTTTTCTTATGTCATTCAGGCAATGCCCTCTTTCTCATTGGTACCGCCGAACAGTTTTAAGAGCGGTTCCTGCACCCTTACCTGTCCTTGGGTGGTTGGAAGGATATCTGTATAATCGGAAGAATTCGTAACGATAATCGGCGTAATCGTAGGATAGCCTGCTGTCCTGATCTGCTCAACGTCAAATTCGAGCAGCAAGTCCCCTGCTTTTACCTGATCGCCTTCTTTGATGTGGGAGGTAAAATGTTTACCGTCGAGCCTAACCGTGTCTACTCCGACATGAATCAGAATTTCTGCGCCTTTGGGCGAAACAACTGCAAGCGCATGTTTTTTCTTGAACGCCACGGTAATCGTCCCGTCGAACGGGGCTACAACTCTGCCTGATGTCGGTTCGATGGCGAGGCCTTTACCCATAGCTTCCGACGCAAATGCGGGATCGGGAACTTCCGAGAGAGCGACAACGGTTCCTTCAATCGGACTAAATACCTCTTCGTTAGAAACATCTGTTGTACGAACTGGTTCTTTAGCCGAATTTTTGGGTTCTTCTTCTACTTCGACCGGATCTTCAAATCCTAAAATATAAGTCAGAATGGCCGAAACCAGAAACGATACCGTAATTCCTAAAATCAGTCCCGGAAAGCCTTGTCCGCCGGGGCCATAGAAGATGGGCAAGGTCAGCAGTCCCGGCGCACCGGAAGCAAATGCTTGCGTTCCCGCTTGGCCAATAATTGCTCCACCGATAGCGCCACCGATAATACCTGCAATAAATGGACGTTTCAGCGGAAGCGTGACTCCATAGACGGCTGGTTCTGTGATACCGAACAAAGCGGTAAGCGTAGCGGAACCCGCCAAGGTCTTCAACTTTTTATTTTTGGTTTTAAGCATGACACCAAACGCAGCACCGGTTTGGGCGAAGATGGAAGCCGCAGCGGAAGGCTTGATTCCGTCTCTTCCGTTCACAGCAATGTTATTAATGAATACAGGTACGAGACCCCAATGGACGCCGAAAATAACGAGAATTTGCCAGCAAGCACCCATGATTGCGCCAGCCAACAACGGGCTGAAGCCGAACGCGGCAATGAGTCCAGTTGCGATGCCGTTGCCCACGTAGACCCCGAATGGACCGAATACGATCAAGGTCAGAGGAAGCATAATCACGAGCAGGATCAATGGCGTAATAAAATTTTTGACGCTTTCATGGATCAACCGATTACACCATTTTTCTAGCTTGCTCATGACAATGATAGCAATAATAATGGGAATAACCGTAGACGAATAACTCATCATGACAATTGGAATACCGAAAAAGTCAGTAGGTGTACCTTCAGTTTTCAACGTGACGATGGACGGGTAAAGCAAACCTCCGGCAATGGTCAGGGCGACGAAGATGTTACCTTCAAATTTTCGGGCTGTTGTAACCGCTAACAAGAGCGGGAGAAAATAAAACAGACTGTCAGCAGCGGCCAGCAAAATAATGTAGGTCGTGTCCTTCGGTGTCAGCCATCCAGCGTTGCTGGCAATCAGCAGCAGGCCTTTCAGAATACCGGCTCCAGCCATAACTCCGAGTAGCGGTGCAAAAATGCTGGAAACAACGTCTATAATGGCACCGAAGCCTTTGTTGGCTTTAGCAGGTTTTTCATCTTTCTTGGATTCGTCCAAAATGTTGGATACCTTGCTGATTGCACTGTATACTTCCGGCACTTTATTGCCGACTACGACCTGAAACTGGCCACCGCTCTGCTTAACCGTGATGATTCCATCAGTTTTTTCCAGTTTTTCTTTATCCGCTTTCGCCTCGTCCTTTAGCACAAAACGCAAGCGGGTGGCGCAATGAACGAGTGATACCACATTTGTTTCGCCGCCTACCAAATGAACGATTTCCTTAGCCAATTTTTCATAACTCATGCTAGACACCTCCATGTTCTAATGGGCATTTTACGTATTTAGGCGCACAAAAAACCTAAGCCTTGAAAAATGGTGGGCGCTTTTTGTCCCGCAATTTTTCATGACTTAGGTTTTGCCTGCATAACCAGTAACAATCCCAGTTAAAGCTTTATTAAATTCCTGTTGTTCTCATAATATAATTAATAAACCATATCTGTCAATAAAAATATTTACCCATATATTCTCTATCCTGTTTGCAGGAAAGTTCAGCTTATCTGTTAACCACCCGCTCAATATGCACGGTCAGATACAGCTTTTCTTCGTTCGTCAATTCGTGGTTGTATTCTTTTTCCACAAAAGCTCCGATTTTCTCCGTGCAAGCTGCCGCGTCTCTGTGCTTTTCCTTAATCATGTCATACAAATGATCGTAGTTGTTTTCATAGTGATTCCCCTTAAACACTCGCTGGGCGAAAAATTTCAGATGTGTAATAAAGCGGAAATAACTCAGAGAGTCCTCGTCAAAATCGACCTTAAAATGATATTTCGCAATATTGATAATTTGCTGCATAAATTTCGTAATACTCATCGTGGTGATAACTTCTTCGTTCATTTCGGCATTCACGATGTGAATCGCGATAAAAGCCGCTTCGTCCACAGGCAGTTCAATATCGAGCTTTTGTTTGATTTGTTCCAGCGTTTTCAGACCAATCGCGAATTCTTCTTTGTACAACTGCTTGATTTCCCACAATAACGCGTTTTTGATCTCCAATCCTTCCCGATATCTTTCAACGGCAAAATTGATATGGTCGGTCAAGGAAACATAAATATTTTCGTTCAGCTTTTTATTCAAATTGTGCTTGGCGTCATTAATGATTTCTTCCACAATCACAATCAGTTCCAATGGAACCTCACGCAGTAGCATTTTGAAGTTGTCGGACGTCTGCTTGTTTTTCAGGGCAAATACTTTCTGAATTCTGGTTTCGTCTACTTTATCTCCGGGCTTTTTCTTAAAAGCAATCCCGCGGCCCATCACCACGAGCTCTGTACCGTCCGTCTGGTAGACACTGATTACATTGTTGTTGATGACCTTTGCTATTTTCATCTAATAAATCCCCCCATATGCCAGCAAGAGCCACTCCTATTCCCTGTTTATGGCAAACAAAAAAACCGAAGCTCAACAAATAAACAAGACTGTAAAATCCGCTTATTCGTGGCTTAGGTTTTGCCTGCATAACCAGTAACAATCCTAAAAATGATGGAATTGCGTCAAGTATAGCCCGAAGACAAGAGATTGTCAACGCTTTCAATCAAGAAACAGAGACCGGAAATCCCCTTTACAACCGGGATGTCCGATCTATTTTCTTATGAGATTCTTACTCGCCCAGATTCTCGCCATCGGAATGAATTACGTTTTTGTACCAGTGGAAGCTCTTCTTTTTTATCCGGTTCAGCGAGCCGTTGCCTTCGTTGTCCCGGTCCACGTAAATATATCCGTAGCGTTTTCTCATCTCTCCCGAGGAGGCGCTGACAATATCAATAGGGCCCCAGCTTGTATAACCGATAATCTCCACCCCGTCCTGAAGAGCCTCGCCCATTTCAGCAATATGCCGCTTCAAATAGTCGATCCGGTAATCGTCATTGACTTCTCCTTCAGGAGAAACCTCGTCGTTGGCACCAAAGCCGTTTTCCACTACAAACAGAGGCTTCTGATAACGGTCGTGCAATTGGTTTGCCGTGATACGGAACCCTTTCGGATCAATCGTCCAGCCCCATTCGGACTTGTCCAGATAAGGGTTGGCTACGGAGCCGAACACATTGCCGCTCGTCATGTTTTTGATAACTTCCGGGTCTGTGCTGGTGGTTCGGCTGGAATAGTAACTGAAACCGATATAATCGACGGTATGATGCTTCAAAATATCCGCGTCGTCCGGTTCCATCTCGATGGTTAACCCATGATCCTTGAAGAAGCGCTTCGCATAACCTGGATATTCACCGCGTGACTGCACGTCGATAAAGAAGTAGGACTCGCGGTCTTTTTCCATTCCCTGATAAACATCTTCGGGATTACATGTATACGGATAGAAGCTGCCCGCAGCGAGCATACAGCCAATCTTGGCGTCTGGAATGATCTCATGGCACGCTTTGACAGCCAGTGCACTTGCAACAAGCTGGTGATGTGCAGCCTGATACTGAATTTGTTTGACGTTTTCACCTTCCTGGAAAACAAGCCCGGCGCCAATAAACGGCAAATGGAGCAGCATGTTAATTTCATTGAACGTCATCCAGTATTTTACTTTATGCTTGTAACGGGCGAATACCGTTTTTGCATATGTTTCAAACAGGCTTACCAGTTTCCGGCTTCGCCAGCTTCCGTACTTAGCAATCAGATTTACCGGTACGTCAAAATGAGCGAGCGTAACCACTGGCTGGATGCCATGTTTAAGCAATTCGTCGAACAGATCATCGTAAAATTGTAACCCGGCTTCATTCGGTGCAGCATCTTCTCCCGTTGGGAAAATACGGGCCCAGGCAATGGAAACACGCAGCGCCTTGAAACCCATTTCTGCAAATAGCGCAATATCCTCGCGATAGCGATGGTAAAAATCAATCGCTTCGTGGGAAGGATAGAATTCGCCTTCGAGCGGAGTGAGCGAGGGAACATTCCCCTTCATGATGCTTCTTCTTTTCTCGCCAGTAGGCAGCAGATCCACCAGACTCAATCCTTTGCCGTCTTCCAGATAAGCTCCCTCGGCCTGATTGGCAGCAAGAGCACCACCCCATAAAAAGTCTTTCGGAAAAATAAAGCTGGACATAAACGTTCTCCTTTCAAATGTGTGATGAAGGGAAAGCCGAAAGGGTTTGGAGAAATAAAAAAACCCAAACTGGCCAGGATACACGCGTAGTGTAAACAAGCCGGTTCAGGTTATGCCCTAACGGTAACATCCCATGAAAAGGTTATACGTAGTTGATGAAACTCTAACAAAGATTTGGAAGCCTGTCAAATTCATTTGATGCTACAGGCCATGGGCCCTTTTTTATTTATTTCCAGCAGGTGTCGCACTTCATATTACAATCCGTCATTACAAAAACGAAGTCAGAACATTTTCGCTATTTTGTTGTATTTTCAACCATAATACTCAACACATGTTTGAATGTCTCAAGATCGTCCTTGGAGATACCTGCGATTGTATCATTTTTGAACTTTTCGGCAATTGGCATTAAATCGAGACATACCTTTACGCCCTTATCGGACAATTCTAACTGCTTGACTCGTTTATCTGTATTAGTAGCGGAGCGATATAAAAGCCCATCGAATTCCAGTTTTTGAAGCAAACGGACTACGCTCGGTTCTTTAATCGACATTTTTTCTGCTAGTTCTCTCTGGGTAATGGATTTATGAATATAGATGTAATACATAGCGATCCATTGACTCCTGGTGATGTGGTAGGGGCGAAACTCTTTCTCCAATGCTTCCGCAAAGACTTTCCCACTACGGTTTGTAACAAAAGCAAGGCAATCCTCTATATTAAACAATAGACACACCAACCAATCCCAACAGTTTTATCTCCGTGTATTTCTCCTCTATTCGCAGTATGATAGCAAACATTTCACTTTTTGTGAAATGGTATGGCTACATCAGCGTGTTTTACGCTTGATGGAGTGCCCCAATGCTAAGGCCGAATGCAGCTTCATGAATCACTTCTCCCGTAGTCGGGTGAGCAAACACGGTGTGCGTGATTTGTTGCTCCGTTAGCTCATTGGCAATCGCAAGCGTTAAGGTACTGATCAGGGAAGACGCATCGGGACCAATAATCGACCCTCCAACTATTTTTTGTGAGCGATTATCCCTAATCAATTTAATAAAACCTTCCGGTTCATTCATTGTTAACGCCTTACCATTGCTGGCAAAGGAAACCTTGCTCACGCTGTAATCCATCCCCTGCTGTTTACATTCATCCTCTAATAGACCTACACTGGCTATTTCAGGTGAAGTGAAAATCACGTTAGGGATTGCCGTATAGTGCATGCCTCCCGATTCGCCTAATATCCCATCGATGGCTGTAATGCCTTGATGCGAGGCGACATGGGCAAGCTGCATAATATTCGTAACATCGCCTATCGCATAGATATGTTCGACGTTTGTACGCATATGTTCGTTCACGGCAATGCCTCGCCCACGTTCATTGAGCTGAATTCCGGCTCGTTCAACCTCCAAACCCTCCAAGTTAGGCTCACGTCCAACAGCATATGGTAGTGGTTCTGCCCTTTTACACTCACTTCATTTGAGGATAAGAAAGATGCTTGCCCGCGAGATAACTTCAATGTCATTCTTCTCCATCAAGTAGTCAATCCCGGAAATTAATTTTTCCTTGATTTCATCTTTACGACGAATAATCTGCTTCATATCGACTTGAAGGTCCGTTCCCGTGTGAATGCCAAACAAAGACGATTGTTTGACATGGTGACAAACTTCAGAAGATTTAACCAGTGATTTGGTTGGAATACAACCTACATTTAAACAGGTACCGCCCAATTCTTCCTTTTCAACTAATGTAACCTTAATCCCCTTTTTGGCTGCATAAATCGCGGACACATACCCGCCTGGTCCTGCTCCAATAATCAATAGCTCAACTTTCTTAGCTATGACTGGCTGTTCCATTGCAGCAGCCTGCGGCTCAGATAATGCAACGGTGTCTTCTACCTAGCTGCACATTAATTGTTCCTGCTTTCCCTTTTTCCCCCAGCAATCATTGACATTTTAATTTCCATGATGTTCAAGCTCCTTCACTACTAAAAAGGGCTAAGCCGCGCCGCTTTTAGCGAATAGTTTAGTGTCTGACTACACCGGATTGCACCAGTTTAACCCCGTTCGCCAAGCAGTCTCCAACCGGGCAGGTCTTCTCAATGAATGCCGCAAAAGCTTCTGTTTTTTCTTGACTTTCGGTCGTTTTAAAGTGCATTACAAAACGAATTTCCTGGAAACCGCTTCTTACATCTGCCAGCCCCATGAACCCATCCGGGTCCAAATCCCCTTCAAGCTCAACATGCAACTCTTCATACGAAAAGTTATACGCATCCGCAAAAGCAGCAGCAACGATGGACTGACATGCTCCCAGCGCACACAGAAGCGCTTCGACCGGATTCATCCCTTTATCTGTTCCACCTAAATCTTGGGGTTCATCCATCAAGATTTTAAAACCTCTGGATTGAGCCTCAACCTGCAAACCTTCTGGCAATTTTGTGGCAGTAGCTTTGAACGTAGTTAACATAGATATGGCCTCCCTTTGCTTTGTGAAAAAAATAACTTATCTTTGTGAAAAGAATAACAATCTATTTACTCAAAGTCAATAGTTAGCTAAGTAATTTGTTGAAATAAACATGACGAACAAAGTGACCTTCCCAATTCTTTTCATTCTATATAAGACGCAATTAAGATCATAACCTGACAA
>NZ_ASRY01000022.1 GCF_000520815.1 Paenibacillus maysiensis
CTCCCAAGGGAGCATGGAAAGTCAACGATCAGTTCTTTTTTATTTCCGCTGTATGCCACACTTTATGATAAATCTCAGTTCACACTGATCATACCAGCAACAGAACAAATTGCATTGCCCTTCTTGGACATGATCAAAGATGAGCTAGAAACAAATCAGATGCTGATTGAGGATTTTGGGATTCGTAAAGGGAGCCGCTGGAACAACAATGAGATTTGGCTGAAGAGTAAAGGTGGACTGGATTCCTGCATTATGATTCGTGGCATAGATGGCAGCTTGAGAGGTATTCACTATAGGCACCATCGTCCTACACTAGTTCTAATGGATGATTTGCTTAAGGAGGATACTGCTCGATCTGAAGCTAAACGAGAACAGATTAAAAATACATTTACGGATGTC
>NZ_ASRY01000023.1 GCF_000520815.1 Paenibacillus maysiensis
CAGACATCTAACATTCACTTTAGCGAAGAAGCAAAATAGCCAGGCAACAAAATACTATCCTTCAAAGATAGCAGTTCTATGCCCGGCTGCCGTCAAATCATTTGCTACTTTACTTAATCAATTGCGCTATGGTTTGTGCCACTTCTGCCCGGGTAGCATTGTATTCAGGTACAAAGGTTCCATCGGTATATCCTTTCATCAGACCGGCAGATGTTACAATACGAACCGCTGCCTGTGCCCAAGCTGAAATCTTCAATGATCCGCAGGCACATCAGCATACGTTTTGTCGTAAGCGAACACGGTATAACGGCTGAAGTGATTAAGGTCCGCGCTAATTTCTTGTTTTGCAGTATCTGTTCTACCGCTGACATACTCCCATTTTTTCAGCGGATCATTAAAAAAATAGATACCCAGCAAATCATTAAGACTCCCTTGTTCACCAAGTTCTCCAAACTTTAAGGTAAGCTGTACTGGGCTTCTAAAGGAATCCAATCTGGATATTCCTTTATCTGCCGTCGTTACTCCAAATTCAAATTCATAGTTCGAACCTGCGGGAAACCAAGGCTTTACACCCGGAAGCAAAGCATCCTTGGGCTCGATCTTGTTGAAATTTGTGACTCAGCTGTTAATTTTCCTTTGTTCTCCTCAAGAAGCTGAAGAATATTGTCATGCGTGAAATACAGTGTGAAGTTATTTCCTTGAAGCTGCAGGTTCTCTGCCTGTAATCCTTCCGCAACAGCGACCGGAATTAATATCCGATTGTATTTTTCCTCATTGACCGCGATTGTGATTTTCCCATCAACCACTCCGCTTAAGTCCTTCGCCTGCAAGACGAGTGTACCTCGTTCCGCCACTTCAGGTGTGGGCGTAGCCGACGTCCCTGCAGTTATTCCCATTGATCCGGGGGTAGCTGGCTCACATACTCAACGTAACGGTATGGGTTCCTGACTCCATGTATGGAATAATCACATATCCGTCTCCGCTGTACTTATCACTGCTCTCTGTGCCGTATAATGCAATTTTCAGATCTTTGCCAAGTGAATCCTTGGCACGTACGCCGTCAATATAAACCGAACGGGTCGTTTTGCCCCCCGGGTTGGAATAGGTGAAGATCAGACTCTGCTCTCCCGATTGGGGGATGCTTTAAGGTAAACGTTTACGTAAAGTTGATGGAAAAACTCAGGTAAGTGTTCTTACCGTTTGTCTTTCCACAATGGAGTGGTTGAAGATTTGACTTTTCGCGGTTTTTCCCGATTCAATCATGTAGATCAGCTTCTCGGAAGCGACCTTTCCAATGTCATACAGCGGCTGGCGAACCGTAGTCAATGGAGGTGTAACCATCTGGGCCAGCCTAAGATCGTCGTATCCCATGATAGAAATGTCCTCAGGTACATTCATTCCATGCTTCGTGACTGTCGAAAGTGCTCCAATTGCCATCTCGTCACTAGCAGCGAAGACAGCAGTAACCTCCGGTGCTTTCCGCAATAGTACTTCCATAGCTCTGCCGCCGCTTTCATATAAGAAGTCTCCATAAACGAGGTAACGGCTGTCGAAAGAAATGCCGTGCGCTCCCAGAGCTTTGCGGTATCCCTCGACTCTTGGAGTACCGGCGATGGGGTCACCCTTGGTTCCGCTGATCATGGCGATTTTACGGTGGCCTTTGCTGATCAGATACATGACAGCGTCATAGGAAGCCTGATAGTCATCCACCTTTACATAAGGCACATTGGCGAAATCCGTTTGGGAAGAGACTAGCACCACCGGGACTTTCATGTTCTCCAGTACGTCATAATACTCTTTCTTAAGCACCTCACTGGAGAAAATAATTCCATCAACCTGCTTCTCGCGCAGCAATTGCAAATACTTCAGAGTGCGTTTGCCGTCTTGATCGGTATTGCAGACCATCACGCTGTAATTGCGGTCATGGGCGAATTCGTCGATTCCATGAAGTAGATCGGAAGAGAAGGCGCTCGAAACATCGGGAAACATCACGCCGATCGTTTGGGTACGCTTGTTGATCAGTCCGCGGGCAATTGCGTTCGGCTGATAGCCAAGCTCCTTAATGGTCTGGTCTACTTTTTGCTTCGTTTTGTCCGAGTACCCGCCTAAATTATGCAGAACACGGGAGACTGTGGCAATGGATACATTCGCCTTCTGGGCCACGTCTTTAATTGTGGGGTTCATGTGATCTCCTACCTGTCGGTTAACAGTGAATTAACGTTTTCTGTTCTGGCATATGAAGATTGCAAGAATTAACGTAAACGCTTACCGAAAATATACGTCTTGAAATACGCTTTGTCAACTGAAATTAAAAACTGAAGACAAGTGAAAGAAAAATGATTAGAATAAATCAGTAAACGTTTACTACATATTGCAAAGGGGTGGGATATTCGAAGTTCAATAGGGGCTAAGCTAGTGCTGGTATTTGGAGCGACGGTTGTACTTATTATCTCCTTACTGGGGGTCTTGTCCTATAACAAGGCCAAAGAAACTATCAGCAATAATGCCGCAGCAACCAACAGACAAATGATTTTACAGACCTCTGAGATATTATACTAGGACAGTATGAAACTCTGGCTACGCAGTTGTTTTATGACCCAGAGCTGCAAGCATCAATGATTGAGCTATCCAGGTACAATGAAGCAACCTATGATTATGCAGTAACCGAAGACAGTATCAGCAAGAAGCTCTCTAATCAGATGTATGATTTTTTGGAAACTGAGAATACAAGCTTATGGATTCCCTCACAGGAGGATGAAACATCGCAATTAAGCATTCAATTGGTTCGTTCGCTGGGCAGTATGGCTGAAGCGGGATCCCGGTATATTGTGGTTGTAGATATTGATTCTGTCGTTCTTGAGGACCAGTTGAAAGCAATGGATTTAGGCCATGGCGAACTTCAATTATTAACCTTGAAAGGAGAATTTCTCATCGGTAAAAGTGAGGAGGATGGCAGTAATTCAATTGATGTCGGGGCTATCCTTGGCAAGGAGACAGGAGCTTCGAGAGCAAAAATATAAACGGAGAGAAAATGATCATCGCGTATAGATCAACTAAAACTGAATAATTGGATACTCGCTGAAGCAATATACCCGTTAGTGAGCTAGTGAAAGATGCGAAAGGAATTCTCTGAGACCTACCCGTTATATGATCAGCAAATGCAGGCGGCACGGGAGACAAGCGGTATTTTTGCTTCTGTCAAAGCAAGCACCGAGGGATTTAGAACAAGCTGAACGCAGTATCACAATCTATTGAAAGTCTCGCGCTCTATCAGCAAACACTGCTTGAAACCACGGGCAATGTCAGTGCTATTGCGCAGGAGACCTCGGCTACTACCTATCAGGTGAGTGTGCTTTGTCAACGACAGAACATATTGGGGGAGGTCTTGTCGCTTTGTCCCATACACTGAATATTTTATCTAGCCAACTTCAGGATAGTTTAAATGTTTTTAGGTAGAAAAGCATTGACAAAAGAAAAAAAAACAACTAGATTCTAAAGTAAGCGTTTACGTAATGATTATTCAACGTAACGGGAAAATAAAATATCATAATTTGTGATTAGGTAAACGTTTAATTCCTGCGTCGTTTGGATCGGACGAGGAAGAGGAACTTCTAATTAAAATTATTTTTTTACCCATTTACGTAAACGTTTACGTCATATTAAAAATAATAATCAGGGGGATTAATCAATGAAAAATGCACTTAAACTCATAACTGTCGGCCTGCTGACCGCCTCTCTACTCAGTGCTTGCGGAAACAATGCAGTAAACAATGATGCCGCTGCAGGCAATTCCGGCACCACCTCCGGCGAGAAGGTCAAGATTGAATTCTTCCAGAACAAGACGGAAGCCAAGACCACGTTCGATAAACTGGTCGCCAAATTTAACGAAGCGAACCCGAACATCGTGGTCTCGCAGATCAATCCGCCAGATGCTGAAACTGTACTGAAGACCCGCGCCGCCAAGAAAGACATTCCCGATGTCGTTGGCCTGGGTGCTACCGACACCTTCAAAACCCTATCCGCCAGCGGACTGTTCGAGGACTTCACCGGCGATCCGCTCGTAGACAGTATCCAGCCCGCTTATGTCAAGATGCTGAATGACCTGACTGGCTCCAGCGAACTGAACGGGATTCCATTCTCCGCCAATGCCAGCGGCGTCATTTACAATAAAGCGATGTTCTCAAAAGCCGGTGTTACGGTGCCGACGACTTGGGATGAATTCATTGCCGTTGCCCAGAAGTTCAAAGACAGCGGTAAGAACGCCTTCTACCTGACACTGAAAGATTCCTGGACGGCACTGACTCCGTTCAATTCCCTGGAGCCAAGTATTCTCGGCACAGATTACTTCAAACAGCGGACCGAAGGCAGTGTGAAATTCGCCGACAGCTTCCGCGAGATCGCCGAGAAGCAGCTGAAGCTGTCGGAATTTGCTCAGAAGGATATTTTCGGCAAAGGCTACAATGACGGCAACACCGCATTCGCCAAAGGCGAATCCGCGATGTACCTGCAAGGGGTCTGGGCCATTCCGGAAATTGTAAAAGCCAATCCGGCGATTGAACTGGGCGTCTTCCCGTTCCCGGCCACGAATGATGCGGCGAAGAACAAAGTCATCTCCGGTGTGGATACGCTGTTGACCATCTCCAAGAGCAGCAAGCATAAGGATGAGGCCAAGAAATTCGTGGAGTTCCTGCTCCAGCCTGAGAATGTGAGCCAATATATCACCGAACAGAAAGCCTTCCCGGCAGTGCAGGGCGTAACCCAAGACGATCCGACCATGGATGGCTTCAAAGAAGCCTTTACCTCAGGCAATCTGGCAGACTTCGCTGACCATTATACCCCTGGTGCCATGAAGGTGGACACCATTATCCAAGGTTTCCTGCAGAAGAAAGACATCGACGCCTACCTGAAGCAACTGGATACGGAGTGGGATAAGGTTGCTGACCGGAAATAACCCTTAAAACTAGAAAACAGCGAGAAAAGGGGGCAGCTCTTCCCTTCTTCTTCGCTTGTCCAAGGAGGATTAAATAATGGCCAAACGCCGAGTTGCCTTTTACTTGATGACTATACCGGCACTGCTCCTGTTCTTTGCCTTTCACACCTTTCCGGCACTGCAGGGCATTTATTACGCGTTCACGAACTGGGACGGCTTCAGTGACAGCTTCGATTATGTAGGATTCAGGAATTTCATCAACATTTTTAAGGATGAGAATGTGCTAAATTCCTACTTTTTCACCTTCAAATATGCAATTGTTACAACGATTCTCATCAATGTAATCAGTCTGATGATTGCGCTAGGACTGAACGCCCGAATCAGAGCCAAGAACTTTTTCCGAGGCGTGTATTTCCTTCCCAACATTCTCAGCGTGCTGATTGTCGGCTTTATTTTCAACTACCTGTTCTCTAATGTCGTTCCTATTTGGGGCGAGAAGCTGGGCAGCGAATTCCTCTCGCAGAACATTCTCGGCAATGACGACTGGGCCTGGATCGGGATCGTTATTGTCGCCGTCTGGCAAGGGGTCGCTTACAACACCATTCTGTATCTGGCCGGTTTGCAGACTATTCCGCAGGATCTTTATGAGGCTTCCAATCTGGACGGCGCAAGCCGCTGGAGAGAATTCTGGAGCATTACTTTTCCGCTGCTGGCTTCCTTCTTCACCATTAATATGGTGCTCGCAATGAAGGGCGGCCTGATGGTCTTCGATCAGATTATTGCCTTAACCGGCGGTGGGCCGGGGCGCGCCACGCAATCCATTGCACTGTTAATCTACACCGGGGGGTTCCAGGGTGGAGAATTTGCCTATCAGTCGGCGAACGCCGTGATTTATTTTATCGTGATCGTCGTCATCTCCGCCCTTCAGCTTAAATTTCTGCAGAAACGGGAGATGGACCTATGATCAAAAAATCAACCAACTGGCCTGTGACGATTATTATCGCTCTCGGCTCTCTGCTGATCCTGTTTCCACTGTACATGACCATTGCCATCGCGCTTAAGAATCCTGAGGAGATGGCCCGATCCATCTTTGCACTGCCGACCGGCCTGCATTTCGAGAACTTCGCCAATGCCGTTAAAGCGACTAATTTCTTCAATGCCTTGGGGAACAGCGTCACAATTACAGTGACGGCCGTAGTATTCATCCTGCTGACCAACTCTATGGTAGCCTACGCCATTGCACGGAATATGAATAAGCGTTTCTTCAAAATGCTCTACTTCTATTTTATTAGCGCTATGTTCATCCCGTTCCAGATTATTATGCTGCCTGTAGTCAAGGTCACCACAGACCTGCACATGAACAACATTCCAGGGCTAATTATTCTGTATATCGTGTATGGCTTAGCCTTCAACGTCTTTGTCTATGTCGGTTATATCCGCTCTATCCCTTATGAACTGGAGGAAGCAGCGACCGTGGACGGAGCCTCGACCTGGGGAACCTTCTGGAAAATTATCTTTCCGCTGCTTGCCCCGGTCAGTGCTACCATCGGCATCTTATCGTGCTTGTCCACCTGGAATGATTTCATGCTGCCGCTGGTTCTGCTCGGTAACCAGGATTCCTACACCCTGCCTCTTGTGCAGTATGTCTTCCAGGGCCAATTCAGCACGGATTTCAATCTGGCTTTTGCCTCGTACCTGCTGGCGTTGTCCCCAATGATCATCATCTACTTGTTTGCCCAAAAATGGATTATTGGCGGCCTTACCCAAGGATCCATTAAATAACACATCTATATAGAGACAGGAGATTAAACTAATGGATAAAAAATGGTGGAAAGAAAGCGTAGTGTATCAGATCTATCCCCGCAGTTTCAAGGACAGCAACGGCGATGGGATCGGAGATCTCCAAGGGATTATCTCAAAACTTGATTATTTGAAAATGCTTGGGGTTCATGTGGTGTGGCTGTGTCCGGTATATCAGTCTCCCAATGACGACAACGGCTACGATATCAGTAATTACCAGAGTATCATGGATGATTTCGGCACCCTCTCAGACTGGGAGGAACTACTTGACGGACTTCATACCCGTGGTATGAAACTAATTATGGATCTAGTAGTCAACCATTCCTCAGATGAGCACGCCTGGTTCGCGGAATCGCGCAAATCAGCGGATAATCCTTACCGGGATTATTATATCTGGCGTCCGGGCCAAAACGGGCTGGAGCCGAATGACTGGGGTTCCTTCTTCAGCGGCCCGGCGTGGGAATATGATGAGCAAACCAGGGAATATTTTCTTCACCTCTTCTCCAAGAAGCAGCCAGATCTGAACTGGGACCATCCGCAGTTGCGCCGGGAAATTTACGACATGATGACCTGGTGGCTGGACAAAGGAATCGACGGATTCCGCATGGACGTAATTAATCTAATCTCAAAAGTTCCGGAATTACCCGGTGTTGCGCAAGAAAGCAGCAGCGTCCGCCCCGCTTATCATTTTGGCGGAAAATATTTTGTAAACGGGCCGCATGTGCATGAATATCTTCAGGAGATGAACCGTGAGGTGTTGTCGAAATACGACATCATGACCGTGGGTGAGGCCATTGGCGTGACTCCTGAAGAAGCTTCACTGTACGTCGCCGAGGACCGAAACGAGCTCAACATGGTCTTCCATTTCGAACTGATGGAGGTTGATTCAGGACCGGGGGGCAAATGGGATGTGCGTCCGTGGAAGCTGGCGGACATAAAGTCCATTATCTCCAAATGGCAGACCGCTCTCCATGGCAAAGGCTGGAACAGCCTGTACCTGAACAACCACGACCAACCGCGGATGCTATCCCGCTTCGGCGATGATATCAATTACCCCAAAGAGTCGGCCAAAATGCTGGCTACCCTGCTGCATACGCTCCAGGGTACACCATACATCTACCAGGGTGAAGAAATTGGCATGACAAATGTAAAGTTCGGCTCCATCAGTGATTACAAGGATATTGAGATTCTAAATATGTACAAGGAGTATCTGGCTGACGGGCATTCGGAGGAATCCATTATGAACTCCATTTATATTAAAGGCCGGGACAATGGACGCACCCCAATGCAATGGAGTGCGGAGCTACAGGCCGGATTCACTACTGGCACACCTTGGCTGGCCGTTAACCCTAACTACCGTGATATCAACGTGGAGCAAGCCTTGAAAGATCCTGATTCCATTTTCCATTATTATAAAAAGCTTATTGAGCTGCGCGGCCAGCATGAAATTATCGTATATGGAAGCTATATGATTTTGGCGGAAGATCATGAACAGGTCTATGCCTATCTGCGCAGGCTAGGAGAAGAGCAATTGCTCGTGGTATTGAACTTCTTCGGTAAACCGACATCATTCATGCTTCCTGCTGGCATCGATTTCCAAGAACAAAAGCTGCTGATCTCCAACTACGACGTAGATCCGCTCACGGAAATTATTTCAATGGAACTTCGACCTTATGAAGCGCGGGTATATTTGCTGAAACATGCTTGAGTAAATCGACACTAAAGGAGCCATTATGGCTCCTTCCTTTGTTTATGCTGTAGCAATCCAAGAACTCTGGCCACCACCGCTGATGTGATAGATTAGGTCAGTGTTCATTGAACGCAAAACGCGTCTGTATACCGCGATCAAGATGCCTGACCGCACGGCGCTATCGATGGAGATTGCCTTTGGCGTATCCGTACCCTACCGGAGCCTTCCATACCGCTACCGCTGACCGAGGCAAGGAGTTTGCTTGT
>NZ_ASRY01000024.1 GCF_000520815.1 Paenibacillus maysiensis
CGTGAACGGCTTCAGCCATACCACCCCGTGCAGCCGCACGCCCTGCTCCGCCTCATGCCCCGCCGTCCCGGCCGCCAGCAGCGTCGCTTGCAGCGCTATCTCCAGATAGGCTGCCCCCGGCAGCATTTTCCGCCCCTGTACCACATGATCCTTCAAGAAAAATTCTTCGCCGCTCCACCGTGAACTGTACCGCTGCTCCGTCAAATCCGACGTATTCCGCTGTACCAACGGATGCAGCACGGACGTATGTCCCGCCTCGGCCTCCGACGCACTTCCCGCACGCTGGCTCACCCAATACCGCTCCCGCGCAAACGGGTATCCCGGCAGGCTGATTCGCCGCGGTGTGGCTTCCCCGTACAGCTTGCTCCAGTCTACCTCTCCCTCACGCACCCATTGCTCGCCGATGCTGTCCAGCCCTCCGACAAGGGGCGGGATCTTCCCGAAGGGAGCGGCTGCCGGCTCGCCAGAGCCCTTGACATAACCCATTAAATTCCCGGGGGACATGCCGCTGCGCAGATAAGCATCAAGCGCTTGTAGACACTCCTGCCGGGAAGCCGCCATAAACGCCAGCCGGTGGTCCATAGTCTCGCGGCCAACCTGC
>NZ_ASRY01000025.1 GCF_000520815.1 Paenibacillus maysiensis
GGCCGTTTCGCGGCTTCCGCTTTGGGAATCCGCGGCAACCGAATTCCCGGTGTCCGCCGCAGCAGCCAAGCCGAAATGCCCGCCCGCCGGCGCCTCCCCCGAAGCCGAAGCGCGCGGGGCCTCCAGCCATCTCCCGGCCCGCTCCAATGCGTCCCATAGCAGATCGTGGAGCAAATTGCCCTTATTGCTGTAATAATGGTATACCGTGCCATAGCCGAGTCCCGCCTGCACGGCCACATCGCGGATTTCCAGTAAAGGTCCTTTATTCAAAAACACATCGGCAGCGGCTTTCCGAATTTGCGCCAGACGCCGCAGCCGGATCTCTTCGTTTTGTTCCTTCGTACGTGGAGACATCTCGTCCGTTCACCTCTTTTATTTTTGACCTACTATTATGTCAATATAAAACATCGGCTTGCGAATAACAAGAGTCGGGCAAACAAAAGTCCCGGCAACACCTCATAAACGAATGAAGATCAGTTATATATCAACTCAATTTTAATGGTTTGATTGTACTGATATCATTTAGCTGGTCCCAGGTGAGCAGAAGTTATGCTATACTTGCGAAGTAAAAGGGGGTGCCTACTGATGGAGAATCTATTGGGATTGTCTGTGACTTCTTACACTCATGCAAAGCCAATTATTAGGAAAGCGTTACTTTGTATGGGGCGAAACAATTTTTAACGCTGAACAAGCTTTTTTAATATTTTTGGCTTTGCACCTTATTTTAAAGAATCAAAATAAGGGGCGAGCAAAATTGAGATATACGAATGCTACAGAAGTTTTACCTCAAAAACTAATTACGGAAATTCAAAAATATGTTCAAGGAGAGACTCTGTATATTCCTAAGCCAAAAACGGAATATATGAATTGGGGCAGTTTGAGTGGCGGGAGAAGGTTGCTTGAACAGCGAAATGCCGCAATCAGAAATGCTTTTCAAAATAGCAGCAGTATCGAGCAATTAGCTAAGGAGTTTTTCCTCTCTACCGAAACCATTAAGAAAATTGTGTATTCACATAAAAAGTAGATGGACATAACGTGATGAGCTTAGGGCGTGACCGGATGAACGCGGTGAAAAACCAATCCGGTCACGTCTTTTTGTTTAGCAAAAGATTTGATCCCACCGCCGATAGATACAGCCAACGTTCACCCAATCGGTAGTTTATCGTTTCCAGTTCTTCGTATTACCTCCCACATCCAGATTCCCAAATATTTTTATAGCATTTCATTTTCTATTCCAAAGGTTGTACTTCATTTTTTACATTATTGTTTTTATGTCAAAAATGATTCTAAATCGTTGTTTTCATTTATAAAGTTTATTTTAATCTTTAATATATGGATATTAACGACAGCAACAACGGATTTGGATCGGGGCCGTATCTGAATAAATGAAGGAAATATGTATTGATTCATTGTCATTAAAACAAGAAAGTGAGGAAACGATTACTATGGGAGAGCAAAAAAGTAGAAGTAGACATCTAATTGATCCAGAAATTATAAGTGCAGTTGATTTAATACCAACAACCGATCTTACCGAATCTACACTAATGGAAGCACGTAAAAATCAATCTCAAATGATGCAACAAATAGATGTAACGCAGATGTTCCCTATTACATTAGAAAAAAAGGTTGTGCCAAGTTATTTTAGTGGTCCAGATATTCAAATAGAAATCATTAAGCCCAAACAATCCAAGCATCATAAGATGCCTCTATATTATTCGATACACGGAGGCGGAATGGTCTTAGGAAGTCCAGTCGTGGATCGTCCTGCTAATGCATCTCTTGCTGCACAACATGGTTTTTGTTGTGTATCTGTGTACTATCGCCTAGCACCAGAGCATGTACAGCCAAGTCAGTTACAGGATTGTTATTCGGGCCTAAAATGGTGTATTGAACATGCAGAAGAGTTAGGAATAGATACTCAGAAAGTTGCCGTTGGGGGCAGCAGCGCTGGCGGCGGTTTGGCGGCTGGCCTAGCCTTGTACATTCGTGATCAGAAGGAATTCGAAATCCATCATCTAAGATTAATGAGGCCAATGCTAGATGATCGCACAAGTACCGCACCAGAGCATCCATACGCAGGAGAGTTTATTTGGACAAAACAAAGTAATTATTTTAGCTGGAAATCTGTATTGGGGGATGAACCGGGTCAGGAGGAGGTAAGTGAGTATTATGTGCCGGCCCGTGCTAAGTCATTGGCCGGGTTACCACCGACTTATATAAATATAGGTACCGTTGATTTATTCATTGATGAAGCCTTATTTTTTGCAAAACAACTGGCCTTTGATGGTGTCTTAGTGGAATTACATGTCTATCCCGGGTACCATCATATGTCTCCCGCGTTTCCGGATGCGCATTTTTCAAAAGAAGGGGCCAGAACAAGTGAATACGCCTTACTGAAAGCTCTGGATATGTTTAATATAAATTCTAATTATTGATAAATTAGGTTGAGAGTCCTCAGTTTAGCGGCAGCCAGCCTCAACGGTCAATGTCACCAAGGCGATTGCGTTAAAACCCAAGTTGATCGTGCTGGATGAGTCGGTGAGGGGGATGGATAATGGTGTACTACCTGATGTACTTGATACTTTTTAACAATGTATTAATTCTAATCTGATATTATCTTTTTTCATCCCTTCCGACTTTTACCACCCATTTAGGGTAAAATAGTACCAAGCATAAAATCTAACTACGGAAGTGGTGATGTCCCATGACAACGAGCAGCAAACCGAATAGACTTGCCCAGGAAAAATCACCGTATTTGCTACAGCATGCTCACAATCCAGTAAACTGGTTCCCTTGGTCAGATGAGGCTTTTGAAATTGCTAAGCGTGATAACAAGCCTATTTTCCTATCTGTCGGCTATTCCACTTGCCATTGGTGCCATGTAATGGGGAGAGAATCTTTCGAGGATGAAGAAGTAGCTGAGGTATTAAACCGGGATTACGTATCCATTAAGGTGGATCGTGAAGAACGGCCGGATGTGGATCATATCTATATGTCCATCTGTCAGACGATGACCGGGCATGGGGGCTGGCCGCTGACGATATTGATGACCCCGGATCAGAAGCCTTTTTTTGCGGGTACGTATTTGCCCAAGGAGCAGAAGTTTGGACGTGTCGGACTGTTGGAGCTGCTGGACAAAGTGGGTACCCGGTGGAAAGAACAGCCCGAAGAGCTGGTGGAGCTGAGTGAGCAGGTGCTTACTGAGCATGAGCGGCAGGACTTGCTTGCAGGTTATCGCGGTGAACTGGATGAAGAGAGCCTGAATAAAGCTTTCCATGAATACAGCCACACCTTCGATAAGGAATATGGCGGCTTCGGGGAAGCTCCTAAGTTTCCTTCTCCGCATAACCTGTCTTTTTTGCTGCGATATGCACAGCATACGGGGAATCAACAGGCACTGGAAATGGCAGAGAAGACGCTGGATGCGATGTCCCGGGGCGGAATCTACGACCATGTAGGCATGGGATTCTCACGGTACTCTGTGGACGAGAAGTGGTTGGTGCCGCATTTTGAAAAAATGCTGTATGACAATGCTCTGTTGGCCATTGCGTATACAGAGGCTTGGCAGGTGACAGGCAAGGAACTGTACCGACGGATTACAGAACAAATCTTTACATATATAACAAGGGACATGACGGATGCAGGTGGTGCCTTTTATTCGGCGGAGGATGCGGATTCCGAAGGAGAAGAGGGGAGATTCTACGTCTGGGACGACTCCGAGATAAGGGCTGTACTAGGCGATGAGGATGCCGCATTTTTCAACGATTTGTATGGGATTACATCTTACGGAAATTTTGAAGGCCACAACATTCCAAACCTGATTGATATCAACCTGGAAGCCTTCGGGATCAAGCATGACTTGACTGAGCAGGAACTGGAGCAGCGGGTTAGCGAGCTACGCGCCAAGCTGTTTGCTGCCAGAGAGCAGCGGGTTCATCCTCACAAGGATGACAAGATTTTGACCTCGTGGAACGGGTTGATGATTGCTGCTCTGGCGAAGGCGGGACAAGCTTTTGGAGACACAAGATATACAGAGCAAGCTCAGAAGGCTGAGACGTTTTTGTGGAACCATTTGAGACAGGAGAACGGACGGCTGTTGGCACGTTATCGGGACGGCGAGGCAGCTTATCCCGGCTATGTAGATGATTATGCATTTTATGTCTGGGGCTTGATCGAGCTATATCAGGCGACCTTCGATGTACAATATCTGCAGCGGGCACTGACGCTCAATCAGAATATGATCGACTTATTCTGGGATGAGGAACGGGACGGATTATTCTTTTACGGGTCAGATAGTGAGCAGCTAATTGCCAAGCCTAAAGAAATCTATGACGGAGCCATTCCGTCGGGTAACAGCATCGCGGCCTATAATTTTGTGCGGCTTGCACGACTAACGGGTGAATCTCGATTGGAGAGCTATGCAGCCAAGCAGTTTAAGGCTTTTGGCGGTATGGTTGCTCATTACCCGTCAGGCTATTCGGCGTTGCTCAGCTCGCTGCTGTATGCAACAGGAACGACAAAAGAGATTGTGATTGTAGGACATAGGGATGATCCGCAGACCGTACAGTTCATTCAGGCGGTTCGAGCTGGATTTCGGCCGAATACGGTCGTTATTTTGAAGGAAGAAGGACAGTCGGAGATGGCAGATACGGTTCCTTATATCCGTGATTACGAACTTGTGGATGGCAAACCAGCCGTATATGTGTGTGAGCATTTTGCCTGTCAGGCACCTGTTACCAGGCTTGACGATCTGAAGGCGTTGTTGGATTAAATTGAATAAAGCAAGCAACCCTAATCCCCTTGGGAGTAGCAAGCATATGGTGATTTTCGAAAAAGACCCTATGTTTGCTACCTTCAAGGGGATTATTTTCATGTTAATAGGTAGGTATAGTGAGATGAAACTAATATTTTCTTAACATGTGCTACGCATTTTTCTTAATATTTTTTAGGTATATTATATCAAAGAATCGGTTCCTATCAGCCTTTCTGTATTCAAAAATAAGTACATATACCTATTTAATTAGCGTGTTTATATCTTTTTATGTACAAGCGTTTTAGCGGCAGATGTGAAAAACGTGAAAGAGAGTCTGTCGGGTGATTGTCATCATAGGCAAGACAAAGAGGTTCACCATAGGTTAGGAATTCCAAGTGATGAAATGGAGATGTTCATGAATGAAGAAGTTTTCGGAAAAAAAGTGGCTAGTCGCAAGGATTTTCAGCAAGAATTTTAAAACGAAGCTCATAGTCGCCTTTATTGCATTTCTGATTTTACCGTCCATGATCGTGGGGGCTTTGTCGTTTGAGAGCGCCAGTCAGCAGATTCGAAACCAGATTGAAGAAAGCGCCGAGCAGGCGATCATCCGCACTAATTTTATTATTGATAGTACTATTGAACCCAAAGTACATGACGCAGAATATTTTGCGGAAACACTAAAAGGAAATCGGGTAGAGACGGAGGAACAAGCGGCCAAACTGGAAGAGTTTTTCAAGCAATATGTTACACTCCATCCTGATGCAGAATCCATCTATTATGGTACGAAGGACGGTAAATTTACAACCTATCCACAGAAGCAATTACCGGATAATTATGATCCACGAGTCAGACCTTGGTACGATGAAGCGATAAAGGAACAAGCAAAGACAGTGATTAGTTCTCCCTATCTTTCGGCAAGCTCGAAGCAAATGACGGTTACGGTGTCCAGGACAACGTCAGATGGGTCGGGTGTTATTGGCATTGACCTGAAAATTAGTGGTATTAAAAAGACGTTGCACAATATTAAAGTAGGTCATGGGGGTTATGCCATATTGCTGGACAGCAACCATACTTACATTGTTCATCCGACGAAGGAACCAGGCACCAAAATTGCAGATATTGAATCACGCATGTTTCAGAGCGATACTGGTGCATACGAGTATGAGTATGAAGGCCAGCCTAAATATATGAACTATGCGACTAACAAGCTGACTGGCTGGAAGATAGGTGGAACGCTGTATTTGTCTGAAGTCGATGAAGCAGCACGACCGATTTTGATCAGCACTTTACTAACCATCGTTGGTTGTCTTGTGACTGGTATTATCATCGTTTATTTCCTGATCCGTTCCATCATCAAACCGATTTTAAAGTTAAAAGAACAAGCGGTACATGTGAGCGCCGGGGATCTGACACAGGACATACAAGTAAAGAGCGAGGACGAGATCGGAGAATTAGGAGTGGCTTTTCAAAATATGCAGGATAACTTGCGATCTGTTATTCAGAACGTAGGGAACAGTGCAGAGCATGTCGCGATTTCTTCGAATGAACTGACAATAAGCGCGGAACAAACCAGTGCTGCAAGTGAGCAGGTGTCCCAGGCTGTGCAAGAAATTGCCAGCGGTGCTGAGAAGCAGACTACAGGGCTGGAAAATAATTCTGTGGCACTGGATGAAATTGCACAAGGGATCACCCAAATCGCTGAACGCTCGATTTTGGTAGCCGATTTGGCCAGACGATCTGCCTTGCAAGCCGAGGAAGGACGAAAGTCTGTGGAGCAGACAGGCGAGCAAATGAATTCCATTCATCAATCAGTAGAGCGTTCCAACCAGATGATTCAAACCTTGCAAGCCCGCTCTCATGAAATCGGTGAAATTACGAAGGTCATCGGCGATATCTCCAATCAGACAAACCTGCTGGCCTTGAATGCAGCTATTGAGGCAGCCAGAGCGGGTGATCATGGAAAAGGCTTTGCCGTCGTTGCTGATGAGGTGCGCAAGCTGGCAGAGCAGTCTCAGACATCCGCCACACAGATTGCCACCTTGATTGCCGAAATTCAGCATGAAACGAAAACAACAGTGAAGACGATGGACAGGGTTACGACTGAGGTGCAGGATGGACTGCAGATTTCCAAAGCAACCATTGTCAAGCTGGGTCATGCGATGGAAGGCATTCGAGAGACAACGCCTCAGGTAGAGGAGGTCGCTGCGATTGCACAGCAAATATCAGCCAGTGTACAAGAGATTGCGGCGACAGCCAACGAGCTGGCGACGATTGCAACCGGTAATGCCGCCACATCTGAGGAAGTTGCCGCCTCCTCACAAGAGCAGCTGGCTTCCATGGAGGAAATATCAGCTTCTGCACAGTTACTTTCAACGATGGCTGCTGATTTAAAGGTGATGATCAGTCGTTTCAAATATTAAAACGAGCTTGAACCCTATGGGATCTATAGTACAATGAATGCTCGGGACAGTTCTTTAAGCCTTAAGGCATAAGGAATCTGTCCTGAGTTTTTTTATATTTTGGATATATCTCACAAAACATAGAAGATTATAAGGGGGGGCGGACACTTGGTTCGAGAATTAGTGCAATATGTTATCTTGATATTATTGTTAGTTTTGATTTTTCAGCGGCAGCTTGTTCGTCAGGCGATTACAGGTGTTTTTTATGGAGTGGCAGGAATTCTGTTCTTATATTTTGGCATAAGTGATAAAACACTGCTGACCTGCATGCTGGAGCTGGGGATGGGTCTAATGTTCATGACTCTGTTTGTGCACGCTTTAACCACCGCTAAGTATTTATATGGACAACGTTTGTTAGACAAAGATCGTGATCTGCTGAATTTACTTCGGGTTCAACCTGGTTTTACCTTTAGGCTGGAGAAAAGTGGCGATGAATTTTATTATATGCTGCTTGAAGGTGAATTGCTGGAGCGCGTGGGTCTGAATCTGCAAGTCAACCACAATAAAAGGGAGCATGTGAAGCGTCTCGGGGACATTTTGGAGCTTTCCTCTGAAACGATGGAGCAGCTTAGTCAATACTACAAACAGGCCTGGTTCGGTGATCGGACCGTATTTGAATTGGAGTTTTGGGAATATTCGGCTCTCATTACCTTACATCCGGTTAGGGAGGACGGGAATACCAGGCATGTTATCGGTCACGTGTTGGATATTACGGAGTATAAAGCCTCTGAGCAGAAGAGAAAGGAAATGGACGAGGCTAACCATGCGAAAAGCGTTTTTTTGGCTCATATGAGTCACGAAATTCGCACCCCGCTGAATGGAATCATCGGTCTGTCAAAGCTGTTGAATAAGACTGAACTGACTGCCGTTCAAAGAGATTACCTCCACAAGCTTCTCTCCTCCTCGCGTACCCTTTCATCCATGCTCAGTAACGTATTGGATTTTTCCAAAATGGAAGCCGGCAGTCTGGAACTGGAAAAGGTAGAATTCGAGTCGGAAAAAATGCTTCGGCATCTCGCAGATACCGTTGGAACTTTGCTGGAACATAAGGAAATAGAGGTCGTATTTATAACGGATCCGGCATTACCAAAAAGGTTCAAGGGAGACCCGCTTCGCATGGAGCAGGTGCTTTTAAATCTTCTGACCAACGCCATCAAGTTCACGGATCAGGGACATGTATTGTTACAGGTAAAAATGCTAAGCCGGCAGGACGGACGGGTAGGCGTTTCTTTTATGGTAGAAGATACGGGCATAGGAATTTCCGAGACGTGTATGGACAAGCTATTCATTCCTTTTACCCAGGCGAGTACATCAACCAGCCGCAGATATGGGGGCTCTGGGCTGGGGTTGGCCATTAGCAAGCATTTGGCTGAAGCTATGGGCGGGAATGTAGAGGTGAAAAGCCGATTAGGAGAGTACAGTCAATTTTACTTTAATGTCGAGCTGGATACTAGGGAATTGAATGCGGGAAGCACACGAATAGAAAAACAAATAGCTGGCAAAGCCTTGATTGTTGCGCAGCATGAACTGGTGAGATACAGTTTGAACGAACTACTGCAAGATTTGGGGCTAAAAACATTCACTATTTCATCCTTTCAAGAAAGTGTGGATGCTCTTCAAAAGGGTGAGCATTTTGATTTTATTATGATTGATATGGGGATGGAAGGCTTTAGAGAACTGGCCCCCCGGAGGAAATGGCTTCAAATGCTGGATAGGCAGATAACTCAGGTCATTGGACTTACAACCGTATTTCAGATGGAAGCAATAGCTACTGGGGACATGGATCATGGGGTGGATGCCTTTTTGTCCAAGCCCGTTACCCGGAACGCTCTGCTGGAGGTTCTCCGCTGGAAGAAGGAACAGTCAGTGTCAGCAGATGATATTATTCTGGAGGCTCATGTGACGATGATTTCTCGTAATGAGGTGTCGGACATAACACAGAAGTATCAAATCCTCATAGCAGAGGACAACGAGATTAACCAGGTGGTGATTACCGAGTTTTTGACAGAGCGGAACTTTGAGGTGACGATGGTCACGAACGGAAAAGAACTAATAGAGTTACTGGAGCTGCGTCACTGGGATATGGTGCTGCTTGATCTGCATATGCCGGAGATGGATGGTTTTGAAACGGCCAGACATATTCGAAGAAACAAAGCTTTTAACAGGCTTCCCATTATCGCTTTTACCGCTGATGCTGTGCAGCATGAACAGGATTTTTTTCTTCGTGCCGGTATTAATGCCGTGCTGCTCAAGCCTGTCCATGAACTGACCGCTGCTAGAGTGTTAGCTAGCTGGATCAATTTAGCGTGGCTGCAAGAATTACATGGTATTCACGCTGAGCAGTCGATAGCCGCTATGGATGGCAAGGTGTATATCTTTCAATTTGCCCTTTACAAATGGATACAGGAATACCAGCATCTCGATAAAAGAGTTGTGAGAAAAATGGACAATGGGCAGTTATCTTCTGCTCTTCGATTAATCCACTCGCTTAAGGGAGGAACGGGGAACCTGTGCGCGCCTGAGTTGCTGACAAAGGTGATAGAGCTGGAAAAGGCATTGAAGCGCAGCAATGAAACCTCAACAGGAGAACTATATCCAGACTGGAAAAAGCATCTGAGCACGGTTCAGAAGGATATTAACCAAATCAAGTCATCACTTCCCTGGAGCTGACCGTGTTATTGCAGAAATTTGTAGCCGATTCCCCAAATGGTCTTGATCAATTGCGGTTTCTTAGGGTCTTTTTCGATTTTTCTGCGTAAATGGTTAATATGTACGTCCACAGCCCTCTCATTAATAAAGGAGTCTGTGCCACGGAGAGCCTGAATCAAGGCATATCTGCTGAATACAATTCCCCGATTCAAATAAAAAAGCTTCATGAGCTCAAATTCTGAATATGTTGTCTCCACATTCTGTCCGTTAACGGTAATCATTCTTCTCGCTAGATCCAAAGTAATGCCCGTTTCAGGTTCAGGTGCTGTGCCTCTTCCTTGCAAGCGCGTGATTTCAATACGACGGAAAAGAGCCTCCATCCGTGCTTTTAGCTCTTGCATACTAAAAGGCTTGCAAATATAATCATCTGCTCCCAACGTAAGTGTACGAATGCGCTCTGATATGTTGTTTTCTGTAGAAATCACGATGATGGGCACATCCGTATGCTTGCGTATCAGTGGGCAGGGATTCACGCCATCCAAATCCGGAAGCAACAGGTCCAGCAAAATAATATCAGGCTGTACGATCTCAAGCTGGGTAATGCCCTCAGACGCTTGTTCCACTCGAGTAACGTTGTAGTCTTCTCCTGTTAAATACAAGGAAAGGGTATCTCCCAGCATATTGTCATCTTCAATAATTAAAACATTAGACATATTGATGTTTCCTTATCTATTTTTAAATTTTCAACGTTCTTTCTGATAGAGTAACCCCCTTTGGACAGTCTGTCAAAAGATCAGGGGGACCGGGTCAAACCCATAGCCTAACAGAACGAATTCATATCTTTTTGATATGGAAATATACTATTTTTGATATTTTTAGCTCTATTCCGACATTTTTCGTGGAAAATTAACAAAATCCCTTAAGCCTTAGACCCTCGATTACAAAAATTTAACAAAACACATCAGAAGCATGCATTGACTTCAAAAATAATTATGGTATTTTATTACATAGGAGTGACATCTACTGATAGAGACCCCTTAGAAAACCCCACCACTTAATCTTATGGAGTTTAATTTACTCTCAATAGGCTACTCTGCATTTATTTATCTGTACTCTATTCGTTCCCGTGATCGTACTCATGATTCTTTGGTGTGGCTACCCCTTTGCGATTCAGTCTGTCTTCTCATTTTAGATTACATATTTACACTTTTTTTGCTTTCCATGCTTGTATTTTTTCAAATCAGGTCAGCGGGAGGACGAGAGATTATGAACACATTTGAAGCACTGGAGTCCAATGTAAGATCCTATTGCAGAAGTTTTCCGGTTATTTTCAACAAAGCGAAGAACGATGTGCTGTACACAGAGGCAGGAGAGGGATATATCGACTTTTTTGCCGGAGCAGGGGCTTTGAACTACGGGCACAATAATGATTTCATGAAAAACCGGCTTTTGGATTATTTAACCTCAGACCGGATTATGCATGGTTTGGATATGTTTACGACGGCCAAACAGGAGTTTATTGAATCTTTCTCCGAGCATATTCTCCAGCCCAAGGGCTTGAATTATAAGCTGCAATTTTGCGGTCCGACTGGTACTAATGCGGTGGAGGCGGCATTGAAGCTTGCGCGCAAGGTGAAGAAAAGAAATGGAATTTTTGCTTTTATGGGCGCGTTTCACGGCATGTCGCTAGGTGGTTTGTCTGTTACCAGTAACAACTCCATGCGAGAGAGCGCCGGTGTACCCTTGAATAACGTCACCTTCATCCCTTATAACAGTACGTTTAACGGCTTGGATACCATTTTATATATGGAGCAGCTTTTAACGGATACCCATTCCGGGGTGGAAAAGCCAGCGGCCATCATTCTGGAAACGGTACAGGCTGAGGGCGGTATTAACATCGCGGATACCGAATGGCTGCGTGATTTGCGGCAGCTGTGCGATGATCATGATATTTTGCTGATTATTGACGATATACAGGTTGGCTGCGGTCGGGTTGGTTCGTTCTTCTCGTTTGAGCGGGCGGGTATCGTTCCTGATATGGTTGTTTTGTCCAAGTCAATCAGTGGCTATGGTTTGCCGATGTCCCTGTTGCTGATCAAGCCGGAATTGGATATTTGGAGTCCTGGTGAGCACAATGGCACCTTCCGTGGAAATCAGCTTGCTTTTGTCGCTGCAAAGGCAGCGCTGGAGTTCAGGGATACGGTAGGGCTGGAAGCACAGGTGAAGGAAAAAGAGGCGTTTGTCCAGCAATTTTTGCGTGAACATATTCAAACCATCGATCCTCTCATTGAAATTCGCGGCTTGGGTCTGATCTGGGGAATTGATGTATCCCACCTGGGAGAAGCGTTCGCCAAGGAGGTTGCTACTCTCTGCTTTAGTAAGGGCCTCATCATTGAGCGGGCTGGACGTAACGATACGGTGATTAAAATTATGCCTGCGCTAACGATCAGCTTGGAAAACCTGCGTGAAGGCTGCAACATCATTAAAGAAAGCATGGTTCAGGTGTCCAGCACACTGGTTACTTTGTAAATCTTCATATTTTAACAGATCGACGGGAACCTCCATCGCTGCTATTTTCTAGCGGTAGGAGGTTCTTTGTCAAACCACCAACAATCCGGTATGATGAGAATAATTATCAATGAACAATACTGGAGTGAAACGCTATGCAGGAAGCTACTTTTCATCATAATTTTAATCTGTTTCTTGAAAAACTGGAGCTGAACGCTGACGTTACAGGTTATAAAGCTCCGATGGAACTTATACAAACCGTGGGGAAGGGCACTATTCGCCGTTGCTCCCCGCGCCTGGATATGGAGCTTGTGGTTTCAGACTATACCTTTCATCAAAGCCGAACGATTGATTTTGTGGCTACTGTGCCTATGGTGGAGCTTACTTGCTGTTTTCGCGGCGGACGGGAGGTTCAGGCGTCGGGAGTACGACATGAAATTGTGCCGGGGCATTTTTCGTTACAGCTCCTGAAGCCGGGTGAAGCTCGCTTTGAATTTACGGCGAATGAGCAATTTACGATGCTGGGCATCGGGATTCCGGTATCGACGTTTCATTATTTTATGGAAGAGGCGGACGGAAGAAGGAGTGTAGATTTTGCGGATTTACTCGGACCTCATTCGTTTCGCGCTTTTCAGGCTCGCATGAATCCAGTTGCCGTCTTCAAGTTGACTCAGTTGATGCAGGGCATCCAATCCGGTTCGATACGCAATATTGAAATGGAATGTGCCGTATTGGATTTGTGGATGCTCGCTTTACGCACCTTTTTCGAGGATGGGCATGATCCATCTGTCTCCTTGAACCGGGACGAAATCGCCAAAATTAAGAGGGCGCGTCAAATTATGCTGGAGCACATGGCGGAGCCGCCGTCTCTCTTGCAGCTTTCACGTATGATCGGCATGAATGACTACAAATTGAAAATGGGCTACAAGGAAATGTACGGAACAACCGTCTTTGGAGATCTGCGTGAACAACGGCTGGATCAGGCACTTCATTTGCTGCAAGTCGGAGGAAATAGTGTGACGGAAGTTTCTTGTGCGGTGGGTTATTCCAATCCAAGCTACTTTGCAGAGGCATTCCGAAAAAAATACGGCTGCAACCCGGGTACGCTCGTCCGAAATCGCTTATTCAGCTAAATAACCCATTCCCGCAAACCAGCAACGAATTCCGTTAGCTGGTAGATCAGAACCGAACCCCCGTGTAGGATGAATGACAAGGTTACTGTACCTGTTATTCATTCATAAGAAGGGGGAACTAGGGTATGAATTCCGTACCACATGTACAAAAAGCACCTAACCCAAAACATTTCTGGACACTCGTCCTGTGCGGAACTTTACTGGTCATTACAACCACAGGCTTGGCCCGTATGGGTTATGGTGCTGTGCTTCCGTATATGCAGAAGGGGCTGCATCTGACGATATCACAGACAGGGTTACTGGGAACGATCATGTTTCTGGGTTATTTGCTCACGGTAGGCTTGTCAGGTGTGCTGGCTGTACGCTGGGGAGCTAAATTGGTGCTTATAACGGGCAGTGCGGCTGTAGTGGTCAGTATGCTCGGATTGGCATGGTCGCCTTCATTTTGGGCTATCGAATTGTTCATGTTCGTTATTGGGGCTGGCAGCTCACTTGTATTTACTCCACTGATGTCCCTGATGATCGGCTGGTTTCCGCAGCAGCGGGGGAAGGTGTTAGGTATACTGTTGAGTGGCGCCGGTATCGGCATGTTATTAAGTGGTTTTCTGATCCCTGTGATCATACGGGTATTTCCCCATGACGGCTGGCGCGCTGTATGGTTGTGCTTCGGGATTATTTCGTTGGTGGTGCTTGTGTTGTCACTATTTGTTCTGAAAAATCCGGCATCTGCCCGTCAAACGGTAAGCGAGGAGGATAAGCCCCAGTGGCTGAAAAATAAGGAGCTTACCCGCATTGCTGTTTTATATTTTCTGATTGGCATGGCCTATCTAATACCTAATCTGTATCAAAGCAGCTATATGCTGGAGGCAGGTATTTCAAGCAGCACGACAGGGCTGATTTATGCGTTTGCAGGGGTATTCAGCATTATAGGCGGCCCTGTATGGGGAAGTATCTCGGACAAGGCAGGGGTGCAACGAACATTTATGCTGGCGTGGATTTTTGCTGTGCTTGGGGATCTCGTTCCCATTGTTATGGACAACGTGTGGGGCTTTGCGATTTCATCCATCATTTGGGGTTCGAGCATCGGAGGGCTAGTCACCTTGATCCAGGTTAAAGCTTCACAGCAGGTTCCGTCCAAATATGTTCCCTCTGCCATCGGGTTTATCTCTGTATTTTATGCAGTAGGGCAGATGCTGGGTCCGGCGCTGTCAGGCTGGATGATCGAGCATATGGGGGGCTTTGCCGCCGCTTACGGCTTGGGGGCTGTCGTCTATGCATTAGGCTTCGTGCTGAATAGCAGGGGGAAAGTCGTTTCCGTGCAATCAGAACGCAGTTCGTTATAATTCCTGATTTGAAAATTAAACTCAAAAAAAAGCCCCCTGGTCGATAGACTGCCACGTTCTGCGTCACAGCAGGTGGTAGCTCCAACCAAGGGGCATTTTCCAATAGAATTAAGAAGTAACGGTTTGCACGTATCTTTGCGCGGATTGCTCAAGCTCCTCATCGGTCAGAACCCCAGTGCCATATTGCACGAAATAAGGGAGCAATTTGACACCAACCAAGTGGCTTGTAGCTTCGAGGGGTCTCAGCAGTTCTTCGATTGTGTATCTGTTCCGTCCGTCATGTTGATAATTTTCCTCTACACTAGCGGCAGACAGAGCAATCAGTAACTCTTTGCCCTCCAATTTGCCACCTTCGCTTCCATAAGCCCAACCGTAAGTCAGAACCGCATCTTGCCATTTTTTCAGCAGGGAAGGGGTGCTATACCAGTAAAAAGGAAATTGCAGTACGATACGGTCATGCTGCTCCAGCAGTTCCTGCTCTTGAGCTACATTGATTTTCTCATCCGGGTATACTTCATACAGGTTATGAACGGTTACACCCGATTGCTTTTTGAGCTCCTGGACCCATCTTTTGTTAACGCGGGACTCCGCAAGATTAGGGTGGGCTACAATAACAAGTGTTGACATAAGAAAACATCTCCTTCAACTTATTTTATGTAAGTAAATTACGTTATTACTTGTAAGTATTATAGTTTCAGCTTATATTCTTGTCAAATGGCTTGTTTTTTTGAAAAAATCCCCGGCAAGTGAGTGCCGGAGAAGTCATCCTGTGAGTATTCTCTGTCGAATTAGGCAATATGATTGAGCGAAACTATCTTATTCTTACCAGAACGCTTGGCTTGATATAGATAGTCGTCCGCTTCCTGAAAGAACGCATCTTTGTTCATTTCTTCTGTATAGCTTTTCAGACCAATGCTTACGGTTACGGAAATGTTTTGCTTTTTTTCGTAAAAAGTCATCTTTTCCACTTCGTGCCGGATGTTTTCGGCGATTTGATAAGCTTCTTCAAAGGTATGCTCGAACATCAGGATGGCAAATTCCTCACCACCATAGCGGGCCGCAATATCATTTGCTGTAATCTGCTCTGTGATGATTTGCGAAATGCCCTCCAAAATTTTATCTCCGAACTGGTGCCCATAATTATCATTAATTTTCTTGAAATTGTCAATATCCACTAACGCGAGATGAATAATGGCGCCTTGTTCGGCATATTCGAGTGCTTTTTCATAGAAGTTCTGAAAAGACAAATGATTGTACAGCTTGGTTAACCCGTCGGTCATCGACATTTTGCTTATAATCGCGTTGCTGATCATCAACTCCTGTTGGGCGCGCTGTGTTTTGTACAAATCCACTAACAAATCGCGGCCGCTTGCCTGAATAATAAGAGCGATAAAGGTAGACATAATCAAAAATGTCGGAATGGCCACGATATCAAAGCTCGACAAATAGGTGCGGAATGATCTATCTACTGCCAGCAACAAAAAAAACACAACCACTTGTAATACAAAGGAAAGCCATATCAAGCGACGATTGAAAAACAGGATGGATGAGAAAATAGGCAACAAACACAACGCCGTAATAATTCGGATATCGTAGTTTAGTCGAATGATCGTCCAGCAAATGACCGTGCTCGCTATAAACAGAATCGCGAAAGAATACCTATTACATTTAAAATGAGCTATTTCTGCAAGCAAGTTGGAGCCGCTCATGATCAGCGTCGGAACAATAAGGGTTTCAATGTAAAATTCATAAGGAGAAGCGTGGTAATCAAGAAACAAATAGCAGCCCAACTGGGTGATAAAATGTACGGCAATAATCATCCAGTACAGTAATAACATTTTGCGTACCCAGCGGGCTTGCTTCATTTTGTAATCCATGGTTTGTGTAAGCCGTTTTGTCTTGGTCATGATGTCACCACACTTAATATATCTTTAGCCATTCTCGTATTATAAGATACTATGTGATGAAGTTGAAGCTAATTTTTTAGGGGTCGATTTAGGGGTCAATGTACTTGTCAGCCCAGTAGCACTTTAACCTGATGGATAGCACCATCTCCTGCAACCGGCAGAACATTGTCCGTGAGGACAGTTCCATCTATCGTGACTGTAGCTATACCTTTGGATATATGCTGTGGATTCGTGATTTGGATCACGTAGGTATCGCCACGGAAGACGCGAGTGATTGTAAATTCGTCCCAGGCGGCAGGAATGCACGGATCAATACGCAGACCATCCCATTCCGGCTGAATGCCAAGAATAGACTGGGTAATGGCTACAAAGTTCCACGCCGCTGTGCCGGTCAGCCAGGAATTTTTCGCTTCGCCTTCACGAACGGCATCCTTGCCCGCAATCATTTGCGCATATACATACGGCTCAGTGCGGTGGATCTCGCTGATGTCCTCCAGGTAGGCAGGAGCAATTTTGCTATACAGCTCAAAAGCGCGATCTCCACGGCCAATCACGGCCTCTGCCATCATAATCCACGGGTTATTGTGACAGAAGATGCCCGCATTTTCCTTGTACCCTGGAGGATAGGAGGATATTTCACCCAGATTGATGTAATAGCGCGAATAAGGCGGATTTTGCAGCACAATGCCATAGGGAGTCTCCAGTCGATCCCGTGTAGAGTCGAGCGCTTTTTGAGCCTGACCTTCCTCAACGCCGATTCCGGCCATCACGCAAAAACCCTGAGGCTCAATGAAAATTTGGCCTTCCTCACAATCCTTGCTACCGACTTTATTCCCATAGTGGTCGTAGGCTCGCAGAAACCAATCCCCATCAAAGCCATGCTCCAACGTGGCGGTCCGCATCCGATCCACATGGGCCTGGGCCGTGGCTGCTTCGTCATCTAATCCTCTACGCTTGCACAGCTCAATAAAATCTGGCCCTGTATACACGAATAGTCCGGCGATGAATACCGATTCCGCTATGCGACCCTCCAAATTTTGCGTGGTCTGATAGGACTCATCCGGTGTAGTAGAAAAACAATTCAGGTTCAAGCAGTCGTTCCAGTCTGCCCGGCCAATCAGTGGGAGACCATGCGGGCCGAGATTATTAACTACATGATAAAAGGATCGCTTCAAATGCTCAAACAGGGTAGCGGTATGCTCTTCATTCCCATCGAATGGCACCTGTTCGTCCAATATGGAAAAGTCTCCCGTTTCTTTGATATACGCAGCGGTGCCAACAATTAGCCACAGCGGATCATCGTTGAAGCCGCTACCGACCTCGTGGTTTCCTTTTTTGGTTAAAGGCTGGTACTGATGATAAGCCCCGCCGTTATCAAATTGAGTGGAGGCGATATCGATAATCCGTTCCCGCGCCCGCTCCGGTATCTGGTGGACGAAGCCGAGCAAATCCTGATTCGAATCCCGGAAGCCCATACCACGCCCGATGCCGGATTCGAAATACGAAGCGGAACGCGACATATTGAACGTAACCATACATTGATACGGGTTCCATATATTCACCATCCGGTTCAGCTTGTCGTCGTGGCTCTGAATGGTGTATTTAGAGAGCAGGTTGTTCCAATAGGCCCGCAGCTCACTCAAGGCTCGTTCAACATCGGCTTCATCCGCGAATTGAGCAATCATGGCATGAGCCTGCTTTTTGTTAATCACGCCAGGAGATTCCCATTTTTCATCCTCCGGATTTTCCACATAACCAAGTATAAAGTTAAGACTCGTTTCTTCACCTGGCTCCAGCGTGATTTCGATGCAATGCGATCCTACAGGCGACCACCCGCTGGCAATAGAGTTAGAGGCTTGCCCGGCGGTGACGGTTTGCGGCTGGTCCAGCCCGTTGTATAGTCCCAGAAAAGCTTCACGGTCTGTATCGAATCCTGCCATTGGACGATTGACAGAGAAGAAAGCATAGTGGTTGCGGCGCTCACGATATTCCGTTTTGTGATAGATGACGGAGTCCTGTATTTCGACCTCGCCCGTGTTCAGGTTGCGTTGAAAATTGGTCATATCGTCATAGGCGTTCCACAGACAAAATTCCACGAAAGAAAAGAGCTTGATCTTTTTAGTCTGTGCAGAGGTGTTCTGAAGCTTGACCTGATGTACTTCTCCATCAAAGGACAGCGGTACAAAAGCCAACTGCGTCGCCCGGATACCGTTACGTTCACCCATAATTGAAGTATAGCCAAGCCCATGTCGGCACTCATACAGATCCAGCTCCCGTTTGACCGGCATCCAGCCTGGTGTCCAGTAATCCCCGTCATCATGAATATAAAAATAGCGACCACCGTTATCGACAGGAATATTGTTGTATCGGTATCGTGTTAAGCGACGTAAGCGCGCATCCCGGTAAAATGCATAGCCGCCAGCTGTATTGGAGATCAGTCCAAAAAATCGTTCGTTGCCTAAATAATTGATCCAGGGATATGGGGTTTGAGGGGTGTGGATGACATATTCTTGGTTAGCATCATCGAAGAAACCGTACTTCATGGCGCAGAACTCCTCTCGAATTTTAAGAAATAAGGCCAAACACATTATTATATTCAAATATGAAGCTGTTCTTCCCAAAAGAATCGGTTTCCTGCCTAATGCAAAAGATGCTAGATTTCCCCGACCTTGTTTCTTGAATTTGCAAAATATTTGAAATGGGTAAATATACCTTTTTATGCTAAAATGAAAGAGTAAGGACTCAGCATGGCAGGAGGTTGCAAGGATGGCACCCATCACATTGTTTTTCATTCCATATGCGGGCGGATCGGCATCGGTCAGCTTCAAATGGAAAAAGCTGCTGCTTCCGCAGATTAAGCTTGTTCCGCTGGAGCTGGCGGGAAGAGGTATTCGTTCCGGAGAACCATTAAAGGACAGCATTGAGGAAATGAGCGAGGATTTATTGCTCAAGATCAGTCAAGAAATAGCCCCCGGCGATCCTTATGCCATTTATGGTCACAGTATGGGAACGATGATCGCATTCGAGCTGTATTACAAGCTGGTGGCTGGCGGTTATGGGAAACCTACTCATCTGTTCGTATCTGGTGGACGGGCACCGCATGTCCCGAGAGATTTCCCGTGGGCCCATGATCTTCCCGCAGAGCAGTTCAGAACGCATTTGCAGCGGTATGGTCAGCTTTCGGAGGCCATTTTTGACAATCGCGAATTGTACGACTATTTTATCCCGGTGCTAAGAGCGGACTTCAAAGCCGTTGAGACGTATGAGTACACGGCCCCAGCCGTACCTTTGAATTGTTCGGTCACAGCCTTGACAGGGCTGACCGATAACACAATGACCTTGCAGGATGCGGAGGCGTGGAGGCAGCATACGGATCAGAATTTTCGAATTTTCACCTTTGATGGAGGGCACTTTTTTATTCATGACGAGGTGGATAGGATTACGCAAATCATTAATGAGACCTTGGAACGAAGTGCTGTGACAAGCAGAAAGCAACATTAAAAAGAAGAGGTGATTTGAAGTGACTGTAGGCGTATTGGCGCATTTATTTGGCAAGTTGCCTTATCGCGAGTTGGCTGCAAAGGTAGGCGCAGCGGGCTTTACTCATGTTCAACTGGCTCCGTGGAGAGCGATCAGTGATGTAGACTTTAACAAACCGGGAAAGTTCAGTCCGGGATTGGCACTGTCTATCGCGGAGGCATTCCGTCAGCATGGAGTATCCATATCGGTGCTTGGCTGCTATTTGCATTTTTTTGAAAAGGATGAGGAACTTCTACGTGAAAATGTAGAGCGCTTTAAAGAGCTGATCCGATACGCAAGCCTGTTAGGGGCACCGATGGTGGCTGCCGAAGTCGGACGTAATGAGGATGGAAGCCCATATACAGAACGAGACTGGAAGGTTGTAAAAGAAGTTGTGCGCGAATTAGCGGACGAGGCGGGAAAATGGGGCGTGTTCGTCGGTTTGGAGGCCGCTAACGATCATTTGGTCGGAACGGCGGTAGAGCTGGCTACCTTGCTGGAGGAAGTACCGTCATCCCAGATCGGCGTAGTGATAGATCCGGGCAATCTGCTGAAAACGGAAAATCTGGCAAGACAGGATGAAGTCATCCGCGAAGCGTTTCAACTGCTGGGACCCCGGATTATCGCGGCGCATGCCAAAGACCGGCGTTTGTCATCGATAGGTGAGATCGAGACCGTACCGCCGGGCTTTGGTGACATGAACTATGGTCTATACATGGAGCTACTGGAGCAGTACAAGCCTGGGGTTCACATCATTATGGAAGCCGCGCAGGAGCACCAGATGGCTGAATCCAAACGTTACATCGAGGGCCATCGCTTAGCGGCTCAGAAGGAGCAAGAAGTACACACAAAGTAATATAATTCTTTCGTATTCGGGAATTGCTCAGGAGATTTGGAAGCGTCTACTTTTCCAAGTCTCTTTTCTTTAGCTTTGTTTAACCCTGCACTACCGCCACAATCACAAGTACCCAGCTTGCTAAAAAAGCCACCCCGCCAATCGGGGTAATCGCTCCGAGCTTCTTCACGCCGGATAAGCTAAGGGCATACAAACTGCCGGAGAACAGGAGAATGCCTGCTAGCATTACCCAGCCTGCGGTAACAATCAGAGACGAATGGACCAGATTTCCTGCAACGGCTCCGAGCAGAACCAAGCCCAAGCCGTGAGCAATATGATATTGGATACCTGTCTGGAATATGCTCATCATATCTGCGGAAAGTCTTTTTTTCAAAGCATGTGCTCCGAAAGCTCCCAGAGCTACGGCTAAAACCATCATTATACAACCAAGCACCAGTAAAATTTTCATATTATAACGCCTCCCTGTAAAATCGTACCGATTTCCTGTAATTTCGTCAATTTTCATTACTAAACCATAAACATATTGATTTTTTCGACTCTCATTTGGCGGTGGGTATGGTATATTTTTTCCAGGGCCAATGTGAAGCGTTTGGAGCTAATGGACAGCGTGTCCTCCACCTTTTTGACGGGAAAGTGAGGTGATGGTGCTGTCTTTTTGTGCTGTCTTTTTTCGGAACAAAAGCTTGTGTAAAGCCAAAATTGATATTGGAGAGGATGGATGGAAAAGTGATCAGCAAAAAATCCGTGTTCAGGAAATCTGTCTCTATGGTCATGTCAGCCATTTTGGTGCTTCCGCTAACTTTGGGCATATTTCAGGCTGAACCTGATCGTGCATCGGCTGCAACACCGGAATCGACACGCTTCCTACAAATGTATAAACAACTGAAGGACCCGGCCAGTGGATATTTTTCCAAGGAAGGTATACCTTACCATTCGGTTGAAACCCTGATGAGCGAGGCCCCGGACTACGGACACTTAACGACCTCGGAAGCGTATAGCTACTGGATGTGGCTGGAAGTGCTGTATGGCCATTATACCGGGGATTGGGGACATTTGGAATCGGCATGGGATAACATGGAGAAATACATCATTCCTGTTAATGAGGGTGACGGCAAGGAAGAGCAGCCTACCATGAGTAACTACAACCCGAACAGCCCCGCCACCTATGCAGCAGAATATCCGCAGCCAGATCAATATCCAAGCCGTCTGAGTGGTCAGTATAGTGGTGGCAAGGACCCACTGGATGCAGAGTTGAAGGCAACCTATGGCAATAATCAGACCTATCTGATGCACTGGCTGCTGGACGTGGATAATTGGTACGGTTTTGGCAATCTGCTGAATCCGTCTCATACAGCGACCTATGTGAACACCTTCCAACGCGGGGAGCAGGAATCGGTTTGGGAAGCCGTCCCGCATCCATCGCAGGATAATCAAAAATTTGGTAAAGCAAATGAAGGCTTTATGAGCCTGTTCACCAAGGAGAATAATGCTCCTGCACAGCAATGGCGCTACACGAATGCCACCGATGCGGACGCACGGGCGGTTCAAGCCATGTATTGGGCTAAAGAGCTGGGGTATGACAACTCCGTTTATTTGGATAAAGCAAAAAAGATGGGGGACTTCTTGCGGTACGGCATGTACGATAAATACTTTCAGAAAACCGGAAGCGCTTCCAATGGAACCCCGGTAGCTGGCACTGGCAAGGATGCAAGCCATTATCTGATGGCATGGTATACGGCGTGGGGCGGCGGACTGGGCCAAAGCGGTAACTGGGCTTGGCGGATAGGCGCCAGTCATGCGCATCAAGGCTACCAAAATGTAGTCGCAGCCTACGCCTTGTCCGATAAAGATGGCGGATTGATTCCGGCTTCGCCAACAGCAGGACAGGACTGGGCGACCTCGCTGAAGCGCCAACTGGAATTTTACACTTGGCTGCAATCCGATGAGGGAGCGATTGCAGGGGGAGCAACGAATAGCTGGGATGGTGCCTATAAGGCGTATCCGGCAGGCACGAGTACCTTTTATGGCTTGGCTTACACGGGGGCTCCGGTATATAACGATCCACCGTCCAACAACTGGTTTGGGATGCAGGCATGGCCAGTCGAACGGATTGCTGAGCTGTACTATATTTTAGCCAAGAAGGGGGATACTTCTTCCGAGCAGTTTAAGATGGCTAAACAAGTGACGGAAAACTGGATTGCATGGTCCAAGAGCTATGTATTTGCGAACGAACGTCCTGTGACGGATGCACAGGGCTATTATTTGGACGCACAAGGCAAACGTATTCTGGGTGGAAAAAATCCGAAAGTGGCCACAACTACAGCTAAAGGTGAGTTCTGGGTACCGAGCAAACTGGAATGGAGTGGAAAACCGGAAACGTGGAGCGGATTTGCCAATTACAAAGGGAATACCAATCTGCATGTGGTAACGAAGACTCCGGGGCAGGATGCGGGAGTGCTGGGCAGTTATGTTAAAGCGCTTACTTTTTTTGCTGCTGGAACGAAAGCCGAAAAAGGTGATTACACCGCACTGGGCAAGGAGGCCAAGGATCTGTCCAAAGCTTTGCTGGATGCTGCTTGGGGCTACAATGACGGTGTAGGCATTACAACGAAGGAAGACCGCGAGGATTATTATCGTTATTTTACGAAAGAAGTGTATATCCCGAACGGCTGGAGTGGTAAAACAGGACAAGGTAACACCATTCCTGGCGCAGATGCTACCGCTTCTGATCCGTCCAAGGGTGGTAATGGTACGTATTCCAGCTATACCGATATTCGACCTAACATCACCAAAGATCCGCAATGGTCTTATCTCAAGGACAAATACACGACCTCATGGAATAATCAGACGAAAAAATGGGACAAAGGCGCTCCAGAATTTACGTATCACCGTTTCTGGTCCCAAGTCGATATGGCGACAGCTTATGCTGAATATGATCGCCTCATCAACGGTGGTGGAACAACCGAACCGACGGCTCCCAAAGCTCCAGCCAATGTGAAGGCAAACGCCGGGGATGCTCAGGTAACACTGACCTGGAGCAAAGCGACGGGAGCAGACAGTTATACCGTCAAGCGCTCTACAACCAGTGGAGGACCTTATGCCACGGTAGCCACAGTAACTGACAGCACTTACAAGGACACAGGAGTGGTGAATGAAACCACCTATTATTATGTAGCAAGTGCGACCAATTCCCTGGGAACCAGCCCGGATTCTGCCGAGGTCAGCGCCAAGCCGACAGCAGCACCCGTTTCGGCTACGGGAGATGTGATTGCCCAATACCGCGTGGGCGACACGAACCCGGGAGATAATCAGATCCGCCCGCTTTTCCGTGTTGTAAACAAGGGGAAAGAGGCTGTTGATTTGAAGAATGTCAAGCTGCGGTATTATTATACAGTGGATGGCGACAAGCCGCAGGAATTTCATTGTGACCATGCACAGCTCGGTAGCGGCAACGTTCAGGGACGTATTGTGAAGCTGGATAAGGCCGTGACGGGGGCAGATTACTATCTGGAAATCTCCTTTGGAGCTAGTGCGGGAAGTCTGGCAGCAGGAGCCAACACAGGGGATATTCAGGTTCGCTTGAACAAAACGGACTGGAGCAATTATAACGAAAGTGATGATTTTTCCTATGATGCGACCAAAACGTCTTATACAGATTGGGACAAAACGCCTCTGTATGTGAACGACCAACTTGTATGGGGGCTGGAGCCTTGATTGTAAAATAAACTTAGTGTGAGGCGGGCGCAATGCGAGGATGTTAAAACTCATATTGCGCTCGTTTTTTTGTGCTCGTTTTTGTGATTGGTTTCGTGGTACACTAAGAGTGCTACATCAATACATACATGACTGAGGTGACCTGAGACATGAACGACAATTTGGCACAGGCTCTAAATGAGCAAATGAACTTTGAATTTTACTCCGCTCACGTATATCTGGCAATGGCTGCTTATTGCTCCAGCGAAAGTCTGGATGGGTTCGCAAACTTTTTTCTGGTACAAGCTGAAGAGGAACGGTTTCATGCCATGAAGCTGTACAAATATATTAATGATCGCAGAGGACGCGCCACACTGGCAGCATTACCTGAGCCTAAAAACAGCTATGATTCCATGCTGGATGTGTTTGAGCACGGCTATAAGCATGAGCAGCAAAATACGCAGAAATTTTATCGTTTGGCTGACTTGGCTCTGGACGGACGCGAGCATGCAACGATCCATTTCCTAAAATGGTTTATTGATGAGCAAGTCGAAGAGGAAGCTCTGTTCGACAGTGTGATCCAGAAGCTCAAACGGATTGAAAGAGACAGCAACGCTTTTTACATGCTGGACAGTGAGTTTGCCAAACGCAGCTTTACAGCTCCTGCCGAATAACAAAGCATACATGTTGCGTTTGAATGCCATGGATATGGGCAGCATTTTATTAGTCTAGAAAGTAAAGGAGCCCGGTTTTCGGGCTTTTTTGCGTTGACTTTGATCCCTGGATTTTCACTTTTCGAGGGGTTATTGTTATTTTAAATATACTTATAGAAAAAATTAATTTGTCGCTGGATGGTGAGCGAGCTACAGTTATGTTAACTTTTATATCTGATTAAGTTGATAGGATTAATCATTTAGTGATTCACGCGCATTATAATAGCACTATAGGGAGGCGAGTTAACATGAGCGAAATCTATCGTCTGGCACAACAGGAAGATGCAGAGAGATTGCAGTACGTAACTTATGAGGCGTACGAAACAATTCGGCAGTTGGAGCTTAAATGGCCTGCCGCTCAGGCAGACATTCCTCTCATTCAGGAGAATATTAAAAATAATGACTGCTGGTGTTGGAGCTCCGTTTATGGTTATCATAGACGAAGGTATGAATCTATCGTTTACATTCGGATACAAAAGGAGATACAAGATGGCTGAACCTTTAAAAAATATATACACAGAGGATTTTCTTCGCCTGTTCGGTGAAAGAGTACAAACGGCGTATAGCTCGTTTGATACCCAGGGATTTATCCATCAGGTCATGGACGAATCGTGGAATGAGTTGGAGCTAAAAGCCCGGATGCGGCGGATTTCACTAACATTGGGGACGTTCTTGCCCAGTCGTTATGAAGAAGCCTTGGCTGTCCTTTTTGCCATAGACGAGCATTGCAGCGGTTTCCCGTACTTATTCTTTCCGGATTTTGTGGAGGTGTATGGGCAGGGGGAGGAGCATTGGACGCTTTCCATGGAAGCGCTGGAGCGTTTCACACAGAAGTCATCTGCGGAGTTTGCCGTCAGACCCTTCCTGCTGCGCGAACCGGAACGGATGATGCGCCAGATGACGGTCTGGGCGGGGCATCCAAGCGAGCACGTTCGCCGTCTTGCCAGCGAAGGCTGTCGTCCGCGACTGCCGTGGGGGCAGGCGTTGCCCATATTTAAGCGCGATCCCGCTCCGGTATTAGCCGTGTTGGAACAGTTGAAAGCCGATCCCTCACTGTATGTACGTAAAAGTGTAGCCAACAACCTGAACGACATCGCCAAGGACCATCCCGAAGCAGTCATTGCAACAGCTAGGCGATGGAAAGGCACGCATCCCGACACCGACTGGATTGTACGCCACGGCTGCCGGACCCTGATTCGCAAATCCATCCCCGAAGTGATGGCAATGTTCGGCTATGCCGAAGAAACGAATGGGTCCCCGTTAGTCACGGAAGCGTCTTTTACTGCCGATCCGGCTGTGTTAAAGCTCGGTGATAGCTGTGAGCTAAGCTATACGCTTCAACTTCGGGAAGGTGACCCGGTGCGAGTACGCATCGAATACGGCATCGACTTTGTGAAGGCAAGAGGACAAGTCTCGCGTAAATTATTTTTGCTTTCCGACAAAAACGTACCCGGAGGAACCCTTCTTACAGGTACGCGAACATACCGTTTCGCAGACCTGACGACCCGCCGCCATTATCCAGGTGCACACCGTATTACACTGCTTGTGAACGGACAGGAAGCTGCATCTACGGAAGTGGAACTCCAGTTTTAAAAGCTTTATAGCAGCAGAGAAAAAGAGTCTGAACCCTGGCTCTTTCTTTTTGTCGTTCGCTTCTACGGACTTTATTTTTTTCAAAAAAATGAGTCTGGGTTTAGAACCTGGTACTAAGTCGTGTTATAATAAGATTAGATCGTGGCTCTCATCTTATGTATAAAGGGGAATGTACAATTTGACAGATCAACAGCAATGGCTTGCGCCTGAATATTACAATATGACTTCGGAAATGGAACACCATGACGCTAGCAAAACAGCACTCAAGTGGTTAAGCGAAACAGGAGACTACGAGGAAATCACCTACGGGGAGCTGCTGAAAAAAGCTAATCGACTGGCTGGAGGACTCGCAGGACTGGGATTTAACAAAGGAGACAGGGTTCTGGTCGTAGTACCACGTCGCATTATTGCGTATGTGATTTACCTAGCATGCTTAAAGCTGGGACTTGCCGTTATTCCTTCTTCCGAAATGCTTCGGGCCAAGGATATTGCCTATCGACTTCGCCATTCGGAAGCGCGCGGGGTGATTGCCTGGACCGGAGTAACAGGTGAAGTGGAAAAAGTAGACAGGGATTTGCCTTCCCTGGATTACCGTATCTCGGTTTCCAGCGACGACACCGTAGCTGAACCCGGCTGGCTGGAGCTGAATGAGCTGATGGTTGGACAGGAAGATACCTTTGAAGCTGTGAAAACGCACCGGGATGACATGGCAATTCTGGCCTATACCTCCGGTACCACGGGAAATCCTAAAGGTGTCGTACATAGCCACGGCTGGGGATTTGCCCATCTTCGGATTACATCCCCTTGGCTGGATATCCAGGCCTCGGATACGGTATGGGCTACAGCTGCGCCAGGATGGCAAAAATGGATTTGGAGTCCGTTTCTATCCGTATTGGGAAATGGAGCGACCGGATTCGTATATAATGGTTCTTTTCGTCCGGGTCGCTATCTGCAGTTCCTACAGCAATACCAGATTCAAGTGTTATGCTGTACCCCAACGGAATACCGGATTATGGCGAAGACGGATGGGTTGGATCAATATGATCTGTCCCAACTGCGCAGCGCAGTTTCTGCGGGAGAACCTCTTAATCAGGAGGTCATTAACAAGTTTCAGGAGCAGTTCAACATTACGATTCGTGACGGTTATGGCCAGACGGAAAGCACTTTGATTATCGGTAATTTGAAGGACGTGCCTTTGCGCACAGGTTCAATGGGGAAATCCATTGCGCCAGGACTGGTTGAGATCGTAGACGAGGACGGTGTTCCACTGGCTCCGGGCCAAGTTGGCGATATTGCAGTGCGTGCTGATCTGCCGGCATTATTCCATACATATTACCTTGATCCAGAGCGCAAAGCAGTCAGTGTCCATGGAGACTATTTTGTTACAGGAGACCGAGCGCGCAAGGACGAGGATGGATACTTCTGGTTTGAAGGACGCGGTGACGATATCATTATCAGCTCCGGTTATACCATCGGTCCCTTCGAAGTGGAGGAAGCGCTCATGAAGCATGACTCTGTACAGGAGTGTGCTGCCGTAGCCAGTCCTGACGAAATCCGGGGACATATTGTAAAAGCCTACGTTGTACTCAAAGCCGGAGTAAAAGGATCACCGGAGTTGGTGAAGGAACTGCAACATCATGTGAAAGCATCGACAGCACCTTACAAGTATCCAAGAAAAATAGAGTTTATTCAGGAGCTTCCCAAAACCAGCTCGGGTAAAATACGAAGAGTGGAGCTGCGTGAATTGGAGAAGCAGTCTGTACTGTAATTGTAGATTGTAAATATCATGAAATTCGGAACAGGAGCGTGGAAAAATGAGTTCCTTTGAAGCATTGCTGGAGCAATATGCAGAACTGGTCGTAAGAGTAGGTGTCAACATCCAGCCCGGACAGGCGTTGTTGGTAACTGCACCACTGGAAACCGTTGAGTTTACACGCCTGATTGTCAGCAAAGCCTATGAAGCAGGCGCTAAATATGTACAGGTAGAGTTTGAGGATGATTCCATTACACGTAGTCGTTTTGAACATGGTGACGAAGCCAGCTTTGATTACTACCCTGCTTGGAAGGCAGAAATGATGGAGAAATTCGCCGAAGAGGGTGGAGCCACGCTAACAATCAAGGTTCCGAACCCGGATCTGTATCAAGGCATTGATCCGCAAAAAGTATCGCGTGCAACGAAGGCGGCGGTAACGGCGAGAGAGGGCTTCTCCCACTACACCCGAAATCATAAAATCAGCTGGTGTCTGATCAAAGCACCGACGAAGGCTTGGGCCGATAAAGTGTTTGCCGATGTGGCGGAAGAGGACCGAATTCGTGTCATGTGGGAAACTATTTTCCAGATGAATCGTGTAGATGGCTCCGATCCCGTCCTGAATTGGCAGAAGCATCTGAAAAACCTCGAACAGCTGCAAAACAAGCTGAATCATAAAAAGTATAAAAGCCTGCACTACCGCGCACCCGGAACAGATTTGAAAATCGAACTGGCCGACGGACATATTTGGCGCAGCGGTGGTGGTGAAAACGAGCGTGGAGACTACTTTGTGGCAAATATGCCGACAGAAGAAGTTTTCACAATGCCTAAACGTACAGGTGTAAATGGTTATGTCACCAGCACGATGCCGTTAAATTTGAATGGACAACTGGTCGATCGCATTACATTTACCTTTAAGGATGGAAAAGTTACCAAATATACAGCGGAATCCGGCGAGCAACATCTGACTCATTTGCTGGCTACGGATGAAGGGGCCAGCTATTTGGGTGAAGTCGCGCTGGTGCCGCACGATTCGCCGATTTCCAATCTCAATCGCATCTTTTACAATACAGGGATTGATGAAAATGCCTCCTGTCACTTGGCGCTCGGCAGTGCGTATCCGTTTAACCTCGAAAAAGGAACACAAATGAACCGGGAAGAGCTGCTCCAGAACGGTGCCAATATCAGCCTGACCCATGTTGACTTTATGATCGGCTCCGCTGAGCTGGATATTGACGGCGAGCTGCAGGACGGAAGTACAGAGGCCGTATTCCGCAAAGGAAATTGGGCGATTTAATCCTTTTCTCAATCTCAATTTATAGCAACCCGCAAGCGATCTCATTCGTTTGCGGGTTTTTGTATATGCTAAATATCAAACTGCGCTTGTATTGCGAAATATAAAGTGCTAAACTAAGTTCAAACATAAATTTAAACAGTGTTTTAAATTATGTTTAACTTATAGGATTCTGGTCTATTCAATCCACTCTGATTGGACCAGGTAAGAGGAGGAGAAGTATGAATCACGTAGACAAAAAACAGCAAACCAAAGAAAAAATATTACACGCTGCGCTTGAATTCATTAAAAAGGAAGGTTTTGAGGCGGTTACAATCAGGAAAATTGCCGACCTGTCGACCACCAATATTTCTCTAGTTAATTATTATTTTGGCTCTAAGGAAAATCTGCTCAGTGAAGCCATTGAAGTGATATTAAGTGGCTTTCAGCACACTTTTTCTATTTTGGACAATACAGCGATCCCGCCCCAAGATCGACTGAAACAATTTTTGTTTGATTATTTACAAGTCATTCGGCAATACCCGGAGCTTCTCTCACGAGTCATTGTCATGGGTAGCACGCCCTTCACATCCCAACAGGAATACGGAAGGTTTTTAAACATGATGGGATTCCCCAAAGTGCAAAGTACGATCAAGGACTTGACAGGTGAGCAACGGCCAGAGCGATTGTTAGCGATGATGCTGCAAATATTTGGGGCTATTTTTCTTCCCGCATTGATGAGCCCGATTCTTGAATCCGGAGCGGCTGTGGAAATGCCATCAATCGAGGAACAATTAAACCTGTTGTTTGAAAGATATTTTGATAAATGAGGATTTTGCAAAAATCCTGAAATAATAAATGACTGGAGTGAATACTATGAATTTTTTGAGAAAATACTGGCAGGACGCAGGAGCTATCATCGGTGTGATCGTATGTATTGGTTTACTTATGAACAGAGCCATTTTTTCGGATATAACAGGAATTTTATGGTTGAGCTTTGTAACCATACTTTTTCATCAATTTGAGGAGTACCGCTGGCCTGGATATTTTGCCGGTCTATTTAACAACGTCATGTTTAAAAGTGAAACCCCGGATCGGTACCCCTTAAATACCCAATCAGCCATGATTATTAATGTGGTAATTGCCTATGTGTTTTATTTACTCCCGATATTATTTCCGCACGTGATATGGCTTGGACTCGCGCCTATTTTTATGGGCTTCTTCCAGGTAGTCTGGCATGGAATTGTTGTGAATTTAAAAGCAAAAACCTTATATAATCCCGGTTTGTTTACGGCAGTCTCCCTCCATGTTCCGGTCGGAATCTGGTACATTCACGATATTGTCAAGTACAATGCACCCACCGCAGCAGACTGGATCTGGGGGACAATCTACTTTGCTTTTGCTGTATATATCTTCATCATAAAAGGGAATATGTGGTTGAAAAACAGCAATTCTCCCTATCCTTTTTCTCAACAACAGTTAGGATCGTACTATCGTAAATAGTGTATGTTGGATGATCTTCAATGTCCTTGTTTACAAGTTGGAAACAAGTAGAGGTATTCTGGAAATGTGGTTCGGTTACACTTGGTTTGTATCTCATTGAAACAAATAAAAGAGTCGCTTCCGTAACCATCCCGGAGGCGACTTATTTTTTTCTGAGCGATTACTATTGCATTTTCGTGCAGTGTCGTATATATTGGATTTAGTAATTGATCAATCACTAATCTGAATCTGTGTTGAACAAAAGGATGGAGATTTTATGACCAAAGCTACGTCAACATCAATAAATCGTCAAAAGGAAATCATCTCCGCCGCCATTGAAGTGTTTGCAGAGATGGGTTACTATCGTGCGACAACAGCCAAAGTTGCTGAACGAGCCAACATTTCTCAGCCATATGTTTTCCGTTTTTTCGCTACCAAGGAAGCTTTGCTTGTTGAAGCGTTGAAGGTTTCATTTGCACGCATCATAGACTCTTTTCACCGAGTTATTCATTCGGTCTCGTCTGAACGGCTAGAGCAGGAGCTTATTGCAGCTTATTCGCAAATTATGGTGGAATACCGCAATGAGATCCTTTTGCAAATGCAGGCGCAGACGATTCACGAGGACGTGGTTATGAACGTGATGCAGCAGGAATTACGTAAAATTCATGCGACGGTATATGATGCTTTTCGCCAGGCAGGTACTGATCAGGCATTGGAAAGAACGATGCTTTTTCTGGCCAGAGGTATGCTGTGTAATATCTCAATGTCGCTGGATCTGCCCGAGCTGATGAAAATAAACGATTAGCCTCGTTTATTTTAATAGTTAGTAATTGATCAATCACTAACTATTATTTTATCGCATTCTGTTATTGATTAGTCACTAAATAATTCTATTTAAGGAGTGTTCACAATGAAAAAAGCAATCGTATTAGGTGCAACCGGAGGAACTGGGTCGGCAATTCTACATGAGCTTCTCAACAGAGGCATTGAAACCATCGCCTTCGGCCGTTCTTCCGATAAGCTCCAGCAATTACAAGCGTCATTGGGTCAGCCAAAGCATCTGTCTATTTATAAAGGCGATGTATTCGATGCGAATCAGGTTAGTGACGCGGTTAAGGATGCAGATGTCATTTTCCAATGTGCGGCTGTTCCATACCACGAAATGGAGACACGCCAGCTTCCTTTGGGGGAATCCGTCATGGAGGCAGCCAACCGTTTAGGTAAGAAAATAGTCATCATAGACGGAATTTATCCGTACGGAAAGGCATTGACCCCATTGGTGAATGAGGAACATCCCAAAAATCCTCATACCCGTAAGGGAAAAGTCAAGCTGGAATTTGAAAAGCTTATATTCAGTTCCCGCTGGGATCATGCACGGCCTATGATTGCAAGATTGCCTGATTATTACGGACCTACCGCCAACAAATCCTCTTATTTAGGATTAACTATGGAGGCTGTGGCTGCTGGAAAACCGACTATTTTCATAGGAGGCTTGAATGTCCCCCGCGAATATGTGTATCTACCCGATGTGGCAGTGATGATCGTGGAATTAGCTAGCCGGGAAGAAGCTTACGGTCAAAATTGGAACATACCGGGGGCGGGTGTGATTTCCGGCAAAAAGCTTGTGCATATTGCACAAAAAGCAAGTGGTAAAACTAAACCTGTCTTTCCACTGCGAAAAACCGCACTTCGTCTAATCGGATTATTTGATCCCGTGATTCGTGAAATCGTAGAGATGCTATATTTGACCCAAACACCTGTTGTACTGGATGGTAGCAAATACGAGCGTGTTGTAGGCCCTATACCCAAGACCCCTTTTGAAAAAGGCATAACGGATACAATACTCGCATTAAAAAAACGTCAATAAAAAAATCTATAATGGGGCTTTATCAGAAAATATACTTCCAAGCTATGAAAGCCGCGATCTATGCGGTTTTTTCTTTTTTCACTTTGACTATATCAGGTATACTCGTTTGTGCGCCTGTGAACACAAACAACCAAATAGGTTGACAAGGAGAGCATGCTTCGTTCAGATTGAATTCCCCCCAAAAATAAGCGGAGGTATGTACAATATCATCAACTAATGTCCAAGCAGATCAAATTCTGGATTGCAAAGGACTTGCTTGTCCCATGCCCATTGTCAAAACGAAAAATGAACTCAATGCCGGGCAGGTTATCGAAATTCAAGCCACGGACAATGGTTCATTAGCCGATTTACAGAGCTGGGCTCAAAATACGGACATCAATATTTAGGTACTCTTCAATCAGGAGATGTGATGCAGCATTATTTACGTAAATCTAATCCCGATGAAGTGAAGGAAGAACAAAGCTTTCCATGGACGATAAGCCATGAAGAATTACAGACAACACTGTTCGCAAACGGGAAAATAACGTTACTGGACTCGGCCCGCAGATGATCAAGCATGTTATGAAAAAGCATAATGTGCTTTCACTTCCGCAGCTTATCGAGCTGGCGCAAGAGCAGGGGATCAAGCTGGTGTGGTGGCCTGCACCATGACCATGGACCTGCTAGGACTGCAGCAGGAAGAGCTGATGGACGGTTTGGAATATGCCGGAGTAGCTGCCTACCTGGGGGATGCTTCGCAGGGTAAGGTAAATCTATTCATTTAGGATGTCCTTATTATTTTTTTTGTTTATAATATACCTATACATGTATATGATTAAATCAAAAAGGAGTGTATACCTGATGGATTACAATTATAGTGATGAACTGAAAACACGCCTGAGAAGAATTGAGGGTCAGGTGCGTGGGGTGCTTCGTTTAATGGATGAAGGACAATCCTGTAAGGACGTAGTAAGTCAGCTATCTGCCGTACGCAACGCATCCGATAAAGCGATTGCCCAGATCGTGGCAGAGAATCTGCAACGTTGTATATTGGAAGAACAAGAGGCTGGTGGTGCTACAGATAAACTTGTTAAGGAAGCGATCCAGCTTCTCGTAAAAAGTCGTTAAGGAGGTCATCTTATAAGGAGCTGTAGTCAGACCTGAATCTCCAGAATGGGTAGGGCAATATTATTTCCCAAAATTATTGCCCTCCATCCATAAGGGATGCTGAACATAAGTCCCTAAAACTCGATAAGAGCTGCTTGAGCAGAGTGAGTTAACGTATCCAGGGTTAAGCGGGTAATCGAAACATCATCGGCGTTTATTTTGATTAAACCCTTAGAAGGATCGGCTTGGCGAAGTATCGTTTGTTCAATGGATTCACCCTGTATTTTTGTAGTGTGGTTTTGGATCAATATAGTAGAAGAAACATTGTAAATACCGTTTTTTACTAAAATATTTGTTTCATTGGATGCTAAAGCTTCAATTAGAGAAAGATAGTCACCCGAGCCATCAGCGGCTACAACAGCAGACGGGGAAGAAGCAATAGATGGATTGATGGGTCCAAAAGCAAACCTCCAAACGTTTTTTACATGATCAAAATATCTGTTGATTTTTGTATGACGAACCCGTAACATTAGAAAAAAATATATCGGGAGCCTGTGGAAGCAAGCTGAGAGTACGACTAAGCCGTCGTAGACCGTGTGAACCTGTTGGATAATGCCAGCGTAGGGATATAAGTGTATACATATGTATAGGCCAACAGTCTTTCACAGGTTCCTGAAGAAAGAGGGTTGGTTTTTTATGTTAGATCAAATGGCTTTATTGCTACAAAATATGCGGGATATGAATCCGCTCGTTCACAATATAACCAATGTGGTCGTCACCAATTTTACGGCAAACGGACTGCTCGCGCTCGGCGCTTCACCAGTTATGGCATACGCCAAAGAGGAAGTCGCAGATATGGCCCGAATTGCAGGGGCGCTTGTACTTAACATTGGTACGTTAAATGAAGAACTTGTAGAGTCCATGATAGTGGCTGGTTTATCGGCTAATGAACATGGGGTACCTGTGCTGTTAGATCCCGTGGGTGCGGGAGCGACCCCATTCCGCACAGCCTCCGCTCTCCGGATTCTGGATCGGGTCAAGGTGGATATTGTTCGCGGTAACGCTGCTGAAATTGCACAAATCATTGGCGAAGACATACAAATTAAAGGTGTCGATGCTGGAGAAACAGGCAATTTGAATATTTCACAACTTGCAGTCAAAGCAGCCCATCAACTGAATACGATTGTTGCAATCACTGGCAAAGAAGACGTCATTACCGACGGCCGTATAGGGTGGATCATTGAGAACGGCCATAGCATGCTTACCAAAGTTACGGGAGCTGGTTGCCTATTAACTTCGGTGCTGGGCGCTTTCGCTGCTGTCGAAAACGACAGACTTACTGCTGGCATGGCAGCACTTGCCGTATATGGCGTTGCTGCTGAAATGGCAGCAGAACGAAAAGGTGGGGAAGGACCAGGAAGCTTTCAGATCGAGCTACTTAATATGCTGTTCGCGGTAACGCCGGACGATGTGCGCCAGTACGGTAGGGTGCGCGCATTAGATCGGATATTCTGAACACAAGAGTATAGAAGGTGAAATGAACCACTGTTTATGTAGAAATGGACAGGTGTAATAACCCGTAAGAAGAAATAACTTCTTGCCGGGAGGTTGTATGTATGGAGGTATTCGTCACGATTGGTGTCAAATTGATCATCAGCTTTTTTGGTTTGTGGATTATTGCTTTTATTACAGGGCGGAAAACCCTCAGTCAGTTAACACCGCTCGATTTTTTAACATCATTAGTTTTAAGCGAAATTGTGGGGAATACACTATACGACGATAAGGTGAGCATTGGGCAGCTTTTGTTTGCTTTGGCACTGTGGTGCACGCTGTCCTACTTTTTTGAAAAGGCAACGACCCATTTTGTAAGATTTGGATATATGGCGGAGGGCCGGACTGTGCTGCTCATCGATAAAGGCAAGGTTAATCAAGAAATGCTAGAAAAATACGATATGGAGTATACACAGTTACTTTCCATGCTTCGGCAGCAAAATATTTTTTCTCTTCGTGAGGTCAGGTACGCCACGTTGGAAACGAACGGCTCACTATCAGTCATGCGCAAACCCGAATACGAGCCGCCAACCGCTCAGGATATGGGGATAGGTGTGCAGCCTGATTTCTTTTCCGTTACGGTCATCGATAAAGGAAAGCTGCTGAACGAATCCATGAGGGGCAAGAAAATCGATATGGAGCAGATTAAAGCAAAGATCCGGGAGCAAGGATATGATGATATCGACGAGATCGCCTATGCGGAGTATAGCGAGGATGGAACACTGTACATTGTTCCGATGGGAGAGAAAACCTAATTAGACCAGGTTGGACCAGGCATAAATTATCTTTTAGTATCCGCGCTCAGCGCGGCTTTTTTTATGTATACAAGTCCAGTTCTTGGCTTGGGGCAATAGCTTGTACTATTAACCTAAACATTTCCTTTAAATATTCCGATAACATTTAAATGAACGTCTATTGCTTATGCTAGGCTGACAAGGCTGGATTACAATAGGAGGATTTTGTAATCTTACCAACTGGTTTGACAAATACATATTGTTATCAAGGAGTGCACAGATCATGAAAAAGAAGGGATTGCGCCAATGGATGGCTCCGTTCGCAACGGTTACTCTGATTTTGAATACGGGATATGGCATCTTGGGGGGAACGGATGTAGCGGCGAGTGCGTTGCCTGCCAAAGAGCATAGCTGGAATTTGAAAAATCCAGGTATAGAGCAGTCACATGCAAATGTATTAGCAGGTCAAGGGCGCTATGCGAAGGTTGGTTCGGGTACAGGCGTGACTACGCTTACAGAGGTAGATGGTCAAAGAACCTATATTAACAGAATTATAAAAACGCTGGCGAACCAAACAACTGCGTTGAGTATTGCATCTGGAGAAGTAAGCCATTTGACAGCGGTTCCGGCAGATACAACAAAGATGAATTTGTCGTGGACAAATCCGACGGACACTAATTTTGACCATGTAAAGGTTAGCGTCAGCAAGGATGTATATGTAGATAACATCAAAAGTAATTCTTATATGATGAGCGGTTTACAGCCTGATACAGCATATAATTTTCGCGTGCAGACGGTGGATAAGAGCGGAAATGAATCTCAGGGGATTACAATACAGGCCAAAACGGCTTCTGTTGTTCCTGTAGATAAGACACCTCCAGGAGAGGTGAGCGGGCTGACAGCGACAAATGTGGGTTACAACGCTTTTACTGTGAATTACATTTTGCCCAAGGATGCTGACCTGAGCCAAGCGATTATTTATCTAAATGATAGGGAAGTGCAGCGAACCTTAGGTACGTCCTACACGTTTAGTGGCTTGATCGCTTCCACTAACTATACCGTAACGGTCAAAACAGTGGATAAATCTGGAAACGTATCTGGGGGGGTTAGTATTCCGGTTACAACCCCAACAGTCTCCGTCGATACTTCGTCCGTGCCAGATGTGACTGGAGCGACAGTGACGTCCGTTGGTAATCAGAGTATATCCATTTCCTGGACGAGACCCAGCGGGATTAGTACAGTTAGTCTATATCTGGACGGGCAACTGATAACAGATTCATCAGGAACGACATATACGTTCACGAACCTGACGGCAGCTCGGTCGTATGGAATTACCATTAGGTCCAAGCGGAGCACAGGTGTGTTGTCCTCTGGCGTGAAGCTGAGTGCGACGACTAATTCGAGCTCCAGTACGTCGGAAGTAACCAATCTTGAGGTAGACAGCAAGGATGAAACCTGGATAAAAATCACCTACGATATTCCGAGTGAAGCGCAGAGGGTGAAAATATATGTTGATAATGACTATCGGGGGGCTACAACCTCTGAGTCCTACAATATTACGAATTTGCGTGCAGGACGCTGGTACGTGATTAAGGTAGTAGCAGTAAAAAGCAATGGAGGGGAATCTTCAGGTGTGAGTTTGTCGGAACGTACGGATACTTCCTATTCGTCTTCGTCGTCTAGTTCATCAGACTATGAGGAAGCAAGAGATTTGATGAGGACTGCGGAGAATAACCTGAGTGCATCCAGTTGGCGTGCTGCCAGAGACGCAATTAGTGATCTGCCAAGCGGGTCGCGTAAAAGTGATCTGCTGGATCGACTGGAAGCTATTCGCAATCGTGTGTTTAATACCAGCAGTTCATCAACCACAACAAGTACAAGTACAGGTACAACAAACTCTGGCTCAGCGTCCGTGTACTCCAACAATGCGGTTGCCCCATACGCAACTTCATTCATCCTGACACCAGGAGCTAAATATGCTTACGTGGATGGTCGCGCTATGTCGATAGATCAGGCCCCGCACATCATAAATGGGGTGACGATGGTTCCGCTACGTTTTATCAGCGAACGGGTGGGGTACCAGGTGAATTATGAAAGAGGGACCAAGCGGATCCTTATGAATCGCCCTACTGAAGGCAAACAGGTGATACTTCAAATTAAGAATCCCAAGATGGTAGTATATGAGCTAAATATATCCCGGAATTCCTCAACTCCCATCACAGCCCCGATTATTGTTAAGGGCTACACGTTAGTTCCACTAAGAACCATTAGTGAGCTTTCGGGCTACCAAGTGAATTATAGCGCTGCATCCAAACAAATTACGATTACAAAATAAATGCTTTTGTAAAAATGGTTCCAAGTAAAGAATCTGGAACTATTAGTCTTATATTGGAATAATTATCTAACAAGGCAGACCGGAGAAACTGTCTGCCTTGTTTTAATTTTTTATCGTCACTGAATGCATTCGTGATCAGCGGATCGCCTTAAGGCGGAAGGTAGAGCTGGCGAAATCCCCTGTTAGATCCGAGACCACAAGCCCAATTCTCATTAGGCGGTCACCTCCAAAGATTTCGCCATCGAACGCTACGCGGAAGGGGGAGGCGCCGTCTTCCACCAAGGTATTAACTGCATGATCTGCAGTGTTGTCCGTCGCCCCGGTTTCGATTTTATACTTTTTCTTCGGGTCAAGTCCTTTTAGTGTTAATCGCCGGATTGGCCCATTCGGTTCAGCCAGTACGCGGAAGTAAGAGACAAACGCTTCCGACTTGTCCTCGCTAACGAACATCCAGGCCGTATCACCTCGGCCTTCAAATGGGCTAAGAAGCCGATACATATCCCCTTGCTGTACAAGGGAACGAATTTCCTTGTACTGGGCGATTTGTTTGGCAGCAAGCTCCTTTTCTTTCTTTGTAAATGCAGTAAGGTCAAGCTCGTAACCAAAGTTTCCACTCATTGCCACGTCGCCGCGTATGGCGAGGGAGGTAATTCGTCCCACCTGGTGGTTCGGCACGCTTGATACGTGTGCCCCCATGGTGCTGGCCGGATACACGATGCTTGTTCCGTACTGGATAGCCAATCTTTCAATCGCATCCGTATCGTCGCTGGTCCATGTTTGCGGCATATAGTAGAGCATTCCTGGATCGAACCGTCCGCCACCTCCGGAACAGCTTTCGAACAAGATGTCCGGGAACCGGGAGGTCAGGCGTTCCAGCAGATCGTAAAGTCCGAGCATATAACGGTGTGCGGTTTCCTTTTGCCGTTCGCTAGGAGCTGTAGCCGAAGCAATCTCCGTCATATTACGGTTCATGTCCCACTTGACATAAGTAATCGGAGCGATTGAAAATACGGAGCTAAGCGTATCGTACAAGTAATCGCATACTTCTTTGCGAGAGAGATCAAGCACCAACTGGGATCGGCCTTCCGTCCGCCGCCGCCCCTCAGCATGCAGGCACCAGTCAGGATGGTCACGGTATAGTTCACTATCAGGAGATACCATTTCCGGCTCTACCCACAAGCCAAACTGTAATCCTTGTTCATTCACCCGTTTGGCTAAGTCGGCAAGACCGCCGGGCAGCTTGCGGCGGTTCTCAAACCAGTCCCCAAGCGAATTGTCGTCATTATCGCGTTTGCCAAACCAGCCATCATCAAGAACAAAGAGCTCAATACCGAGGGGTCCCGCTTCCTTAGCAATCGCCTCGATTTTATCAGCATCGAAGTTGAAATAAGTGGCTTCCCAATTGTTCACAAGAATCGGACGTTCTTTGTCACGATAACCTCCCCGGCACAGACGTGTACGATAGAGTCGATGATACGTGCGAGACATGCCCCCAAGACCTTCTTCGGAAAAGACCAGTACGGCTTCAGGGGTCTGGAATGACTCACCCGCTTCAAGTTGCCAGGAGAAGTCAAAGGGATTGATTCCGATACTTACACGGGTCTGGTCGAACTGCTCTACTTCCGCTTGGACGACGAAGTTGCTGCTGTAGACCAGACTGAACCCGTACACATCTCCGCGATCTTCAGTCGCATCAGGACGAAGCAGTGCCAGAAAGGGATTCATTTGGTGACTACTGGAGCCCCGACGGCTCTCCAACCGAATGGCACCAGGTCCGAGGTCGCGACGCTGGATATGTCTTTCCCGCACCCAGGCTCCCGACAGGTAGAGAGCTTGGTAGTTGGAATCGGCGAAATCGACAGAGGCGCTCATGGCTTGCTCAATATTCATGATAGCGCTTCCAGTATGCTCAAACAGGGTAGACCGGGCAATAACACCGTAATTCGCAAATACAGTATAGAGCAGTGTAGCCTTAAGACCTGAGTTTTTGTCCTCAAGGATCAGAAAGAGGGTTGCTGCTTCATCATCCGATTCGGTATAGACGGCAGGAAGTCCTTCGAGCTTTGGTTTACCCGGTACAATGCGGTAACCAGTATATTTCAGCTCCGTAATTCGGGTTCCGTCCGCAAGTGCAACCTGGTAAGCAGGCTGACGAAAGTCGCTTGTTCCATACTGGGGATATTCCTGGGGAAGCGTGTCCAGGGAAATCGTACGGTTGGAAGGAACGGGAGTGGGAGAGAAAGAGCAGCGCTCCCTAAGTTCCAGTATACTTGCTAGACTTTGGTCATGATGAAGTCGAGCTCCCCAATAGACATGTGCGGGATATCCTTCTACAAGCTGGATAATATAGCTGCAATCCTTGGACTGCAGGTGAAACAAACCAAGCGTCTCGTCTACATGAATGTTCATGGTATTCACTCCTTGGGGGTTCATAATTTGTGTTCACATAAGGATATTTATCAATGACATTAAAACTTTCAAATGCTGTTTTTAGCTGTTTTGGCACGAGCTCTCCCGTATGACAAGCTTAGTCCCGATCACGCTGTGCGCAGGTGGTTCACGTCCCTCAAACCGTTCAGCGAGCAGTTGGACGGCAGCCTTTCCCATCTGTTCGGGATAGGCATGCACAGTAGTTAGCGAAGGCTGTACGAAGGCAGCCATCTCAATGTCGTCGAAGCCGACGACGGCCATATCCTCAGGTACCTTGACTCCATCTCTATGAAGGGCACGGAGGGCACCGATGGCGAGCGGGTCGCTTGCAGCGAAGCAGGCCGTCGGTCTTTCCTGTTCGACAAGTAGCTCGTTCATCATCCGATAGCCATCCGCGGTAGTCCAAGCGCCTATACGGACGAATTCAGGATTGTACAATCCCCGTTCCCGCATGAACCGTTCAAAATAATGCGCCCGTCGCTCTCCGTCGCTTTTACCGCCGATAAACCCGATTTGTCTGTGACCAAGCTCCAGTAAATGTCCGAGTGCCTGATCAACAGCTTGCCGGAAATGGAGGCGTACGGAATCGTACTCCAACTGTTCATGGTACTGGTCGACAAGGACAATGGTGTTCTTGTTGGGATGCAGCTTGATCACCTCTTCAGGATCGACGCCGCCCACGACAATCAGACCGTCCGTCTTCTGCAAGCTGACGATGGAAGAGCGGCCTCGCAAAGTCTGCCCCAACGTCAGGCCAAGCTCTTCACAGCGCAGTTCAATTCCACGGCGGATCGAAGCATAATACGGATCGTCCCGTTCCTCTTCAATGGAACACCACAGCAGGAGGGAGACCGTCTTCCCGGCACGTTCCGTGTTCCGCTTTAATTGCCTCAGCCGGGAAGGCTTATACCCGAGCTGTTCAGCAATCGAAAAAATTCTGTTTTTGGTGTCCGGGCTCACGGCCAGTGACAGATCGTTATTTAAAACCCTTGAAACTGTTGCGGCAGACACACTCGCTTCACGGGCAATGTCTTTAATTGTTGCCAAAGAGCTCACACCTTTTTAGTTAATAATTTTACTAAAAATCGACTTTATTTTAACACATCCCATTGGCACTTTCAAGATGGCGGTTGAATTTTTAAGATTAATATGATGTAACTGATTACTATCAGGTGGACCCGCAGTATGGGAGTCTGCATGAATTTCGCACCTTGATGAAAGAAGCGGACCGAAAGGGCATCAAGGTGATCATGGACCTTGGAAGGTGAACATTTAAATCCGTATGCTATTCGCATGATCCGTGTTTCATAGCAAAAAGCGGCCTATGATGCAATAAATTGAAACAGTCAATAAATCGTTACGCACTCTTATCAGACGATTTTGGGAACGATGCTATCTTTGTTTTTTCGTTTACTAAAGTGGTACCTTAATAAGGTAAACGTTGCGATATTCCATCTGTACGAAAAGGCAACATGATTATGCATAGTTATGTGTGCGTTTTTTTGAAATTTACAGCAAAAGGAGTTTACCAAAATGAATTTGTATTTAGAGATCCCGGAGCTTGATAGACATTTTCCTTTCCGGAGTTTTATTAATAAAGGCGACGTACTTTGCTATCCCCATTGGCATAAAGAAATTGAAATTATCTATGTTACTCAGGGAACCTTGGATCTGGGAATTAACGATAACTCGATACGCATGAAACAAGGTGAAATTCAATTTATAAATGGTGGTGATGTTCATTATTTCTTGGCTTCTCCCGACAGCGAACGGGTGGTTATTCAATTTGATTTGAGCTTTTTTCAAGAGATATCCACATTAAGCGATCAGAAGCGTCCTCTAAGAGATATATTTACGGAGATGGAGCAATCAAGCTGGAACTGGCCAGAAGAAACAGCAGCTAAAATGCTCACGCTGATTCAAAGCATTTATGATGAGAACGCCAATTGCAAAGAAGGTTGTTCCTATATGATCAAAGCCAAACTGTTTGAGATATTGACTCTCATTTTGCGGGAAGTGCCGAGAAGTACGAAGCCTAGACTTCGCGAAATCTCTGAAAGTACCTTAATACAATCCAAGGACATGCTTTGTAAACTGGAACGTATTTTTGAATATGTGGAATGCCATTATCATGAAACCATTTCGCTGAAGAATGTAGCTGAATATATGGGTTTCAGTCCCTATTATTTCGCCAGACTGTTTAAGAAGAATACGGGGATGACCTTTGTAGCCTATTTGCATGAATACAGACTGAATAAGGCCAAATGGATTTTGCTGAATGAAGACAATCCAATCACTGAGGTCGCAGAGGCTGCAGGTTTCAGGAGCGTGAAGACGTTTCATCATTTCTTTAAGGAAGCGACAGGAACATCACCATTGAAATACCGCAGGGCAATATTCGGGAATAAAACGGCAAGATATGAGGAAGAAAGTTTTTCATGAGAAATGTATGATAGAGCTATCCAACTAAAATTTTATCGTGCAGTAACCCATCTGCAATCGATTTTGATCCGTGAGCAACCGCTTTTAATGTGGTGCGCTTAAATCAGGAGTGAAAGGAAAATGAAAATGGATAATCGGATATATAATGTAGTCATTATCGGTTATGGAGGCATGGGAAGCTACCATGTTCAATTGATCGAACCTATTCAGCAGCTTGCCATTGGCGGTGTATATGATATTGTTGATTACCGGATGGAACTCGCTGCAGCTGCTGGCTATAAAACCTACGCCAGTCTGGATGCCGTTCTGGCCGATCAGGCCATCGATATTGTTTTGATAGCAACGCCTAATGATGTTCATAAAGAAATCGCGATTCAGGCACTGCAAGCTGGAAAACATGTCATTTGCGAAAAGCCGGTTACGATAACGAGCGCGGATTTCTTGGATATTGTCGAGGTAGCGAAGAAAGAAAATCGCGTGTTTACGGTACATCAGAACCGTCGATGGGATGAAGACTTTCGGATTATCAAAGATATGATTGGCAAGAAGACCGTGGGCGAGCTTTTCCAGTTGGAATCGCGGGTTCAGGGGGCTAACGGCATTCCAGGTGACTGGCGACAACTGAAGGCGTACGGTGGAGGAATGCTGCTGGATTGGGGAGTCCATCTGTTGGACCAGCTGCTTCAGATTACGGACAGCCAAATCGAAAGCGTAACTGCTACCCTCAGCTATATTTTGGGAACTGAAGTGGATGACGGCTTTACCAGCTTTATTGAGTTCAAGGACGGCCTGACAGCAGTTATTGAAGTGGGTACAACCAATTACGTAAAGCTGCCGCGTTGGTATATAAAAGGAACCGAAGGAACCGCAGTGATCAGGGATTGGGACTTGAGCGGAGAGATCGTTACCCGGAATCCGGATGTTGCTCATGTGGAACCAAAACCAATTCAAGCAGGTCAAGGATTGACAAAAACGATGGCGCCGCCGTCTGAGGAATCCACCCTTAAGTTCCCGATTGAGAAAATACCAGCTGCAGCGGAAAGCTTTTACGAAAATGTTGTTTCCACCATTGAAGGAAAAGCGGAGCTTGCGATCAAGAGTGAAGAAGTGCATCGTGTGCTGGTGCTGATTGAGACGATTTTTGAGGCGGCTGCAACTAAAAGCGTGATTCGAAGAACTATTTAAATCAGCTCTATTTTTCGACCCGCCTAAGACAGATTTTTAATAGGATCTTATATTTTGAGAACCTATGAAAAACATTGAATCTTAAAGTTTCTCATAGGTTCTGGAATCAAATGAAATTACATAATTTCATGTCTTGAACAAGATCTTAGTGTTATAAAGGATAACATTGCACTTTTTAGTTTACTTCTTTGGGCATCTAATGATAAAATACAGAATGAACGTTCAGTATTCATGAAAGCGAAGTGGATGGAATGAACAAAAAGCAGCTTCAAACCGAGCAAACCAAACGCAGGCTTGCCGAGGCTTCCAAAGCGCTGTTTGCCCAGAAGGGATACAAGGCAACCTCGATTGAGGACATCGTGGCGGCGACGGGCAGCAGCAAGGGCAACATCTATTATCATTTCAAAAGCAAAGAGGGGCTCTTCCTCTATCTGATTGATGAATGGAATCGGGAATGGGAAGAGAGTTGGGCATCCAATGAGTATTTGTACAAAACCTGCACCGAAAAAATATACGGGCTGATGGAACAGCTTGTGTTGGACGATATGAATCACCCGCTAACGAAAGCGGCGGATGAGTTTTTTACGGGGGAGAAGAAGGAAAACGATATTGAGGAACGGATCGACCAGATTCTGAAGCATCACATCCAATTTAACCGGCAACTGGTACAGCAAGGAATCGAAAACAGGGAATTCAAGGCGGATCACGCGGATCGGCTCGCCATTATACTGGAAAGCACTATTATCGGTCTGAGCCAGCTATCACGCGAACTGGAGCCTGAGGAGGCGCTTACGCTCTATCGCCAAGCGGCTGACGTGTTCCTGTACGGCATCTCTCGAGGGGGAAAGTAAGCTCAAGCCTGCAGGCCGATGGTTACCGGGAGGCAAGACGTATTTTGAAGAAACATGGAGGAAGTAATCATGGCATTGCTAATACGTAACAGGGGCGCATTGCTGCTGTTGATGTTTAATATTTTTCTAGTATTTACGGGCATCGGCTTGGTAGTGCCTATTATGCCGGCCTACATGGATTTGTTGCACATTACGGGCACGACGGTAGGCCTGCTGGTGGCGGCGTTTTCGTTCACCCAGTTCCTGATCTCGCCGATCGCGGGCCGATGGTCCGATACGTGGGGACGGAAAAAGATAATTGTCATCGGTATGCTATTTTTCGCCGTATCTGAATTTATGTTCGGCGCCGTAAATGCACCTGTCCTGCTGTTTGCGGCTCGAATGCTTGGGGGCATCGGCGCGGCGATGATCTTCCCAGCGGTGATGGCGTATACGGCCGACATTACGTCCGAAGAGGAACGCGGCAAGGGCATGGGACTTATTAATGCCGCCATTACGACCGGATTCATTATCGGACCGGGAATCGGCGGATATATCGCCGAATACGGCATCCGGGTACCATTTTATGCGGCGGGTATTGCCGGATTACTTGCAGCCATCATCACGCTAATCATTTTGCCGGAGTCTACTCGCCTAACCGGACAGCAGGACGTTGTCGCTGCAGCGGGCGCGGCGAGGGCGAAAGGCTCGGGGCTGGTTAACCAATTGCTCCGCTCCTACCGTGAGCCGTATTTCTTCAGCCTGATCATCGTTTTTGTCATGGCCTTCGGACTGGCTAATTATGAAACCGTGTTCTCGTTGTTCGTCGATCACAAATTTGGTTTTACAACCCGGGATATTGCATTTATCATTACGTTTGGCTCCATTGCGGGCGCGGTTGTGCAGGTTTCCTTGATCGGCTGGTTGTTGAACCGCTTTGGTGAGAAGAAGGTTATCTCAGTATGCCTGTTCTTTGTTGCGTTGTTCATCTTGTTGACGTTGTTCGTCCACACGTATTGGCTCATTTTCGTCGTGACTTTCATCGTATTTCTAAGCATGGATATTTTGCGCCCAGCCGTCAGCACGAATATGTCGAAGCTGGCCCAGGAGCAGCAGGGCTTTGTGGCAGGCCTGAACTCAGCATATACCAGCCTTGGAAATATCGCAGGCCCGATCGTAGCCGGAGCGCTGTTTGACGTGAACATCAATTATCCATACGTTTCTGCCGCAGTCGTGCTTGGCCTCTGCTTCCTTCTGTCCCTTCGGGGAACGAGGCCGGTGGGCCAGCTCAAGGAGGAAATGTAATCATGGAAGGAAAAGCGAAGTAAAGACATTGAGCAAATCGAGAAGGGTGGAACCAGCAAAAAAGGCTGAAATCCCTGACAAGCCCATTGCAACTGGCCAAGACGGCCAAGCAATGCATTAACCGTAAATTGTCCTCACTAAAATCCTTATTTGATTACTTACAGAACAAAGCTGAACCAAGTGACCTAAAGCCCTATATCCAGCGTAATGTTATGGCCAAAATGGATTTAAATGTAGTTAAAGAAAGCCAAGAAACCATTGCCAATCGTATAGATGGGAAAATTCTCAGAGAAGAAGATTTTGAGTCGTTTAGGCTATTTGTAGCCCATGATTTCGGAGAAATCAATAAAGAGAATAAACGTATTTTCAATTTCCATCAGTTTAATCGTGAACGGGATACAGCCATTGTTTCTCTCATTTTAGGATCAGGACTTAGACTATCTGAGGTAGCAGGCATTAACATCGAGGATCTGGATATGAATAAAGCTTTAGTGCGTGTTATACGCAAAGGTAATAAAGAACAATATGTATATTTCAGCAAGAAAGCGTTACTAGACTTAGAAAATTATCTTCAGATTAGAACATCAAGATATATCCCAGAAAAAAACGAAAGCTTTTTATTTATTGCAGCTCCCATTGGTCGTAGAGGAAAAAGCAGACGCTTAACACAAAGATCTATTGAGAAACTGATTGAAAAATATGCTTCAGCGTCCCTTTCGAGGAGAATGACACAAAGTTTACCCTGTTCAAGGAGTAATGATACAAAGCTTCTCTATAGCGACCTAGTACCAGCTGTCATTGAGTGAAATAGGGGATAAACTTTGTGTCACTGTACAGTATTGAACTGACTAAATTCACAAACATTTACTTTTCGTTTGCTAGCAGTTAACAAAATGGATGAAAATATCATGCAATAACTTTATCTTCAATTGTTAACTGACGATATCTTAATGAAGATAAAGTTATAGAGGGAAATAGTTTATGCAATAACTTTATCTTCAATTTTTGCTTATGCAGTAACTTTTAGTTCACTAATGCAATAAGGTTTACTTCAACGGACAAATAACATGGACCGATAAAGCCGCACTGCTATGCGGTTTTCTTCAGACATATTCACAAAACCCGTATTTTGACTAAATGTTTTCACAAAAACTTATATCGTTAAAGCCTCCAACGGACATCTGCTATTTCCCCTACAGCTGATTGTTATTGGAAAGCTCTTTCTATAGCTAACGGGTCATTTTAAGAGATCGGCTTTCCATTGATTTGCACGTGTCTTATCATCTTTGGCATTAGTAGCCAGTGCTTAATAGCTCAGTGCTTGTGGGCATAACTCTGCTTTGATTTGCACACTTATATAACCACTTTTCCTTCAGCGTACATCTTACTGAGAAATTCTGCTGTCGTTGCCCTTCATGCGAACATCATTAGTCTCCTATCTCCTTCCGCGATGCCGACGTCGTATAATCCACTGACTTCCCCAGATATGAACGTCATCTATCATTCCACTGATATAGATGCAACATGGCAAACGACTGAAGCAAATATTCAATAGGAAATTGCAAAGATTTCGCAGGCAGCTGCGACCAGCAGCGGTTTAAGTCTACAGCCTTAATTTGTTGAACAATCTATGGACATTCCAAATAAAAGGATGCATTATAGAAATACAAGCTATAGCTCTAATTGAGACCCCGTCTGGGGCAAATCGCTTTAGCATTCGGTTCGTACATATGTCCGTCCGGACAGACATCAGACTCCCGATGATCACGGGGGTCTTTTGTTTTTATTTAATTTTTTTGGAGTATCAATACCTCATCAGTGTATCGATCGAGAAAGCGCAGTTTAAATCCGGTTTCGCCCGTCGTTACGTTCAATTTCGCCTAATAAGTTTGCCAAGAAGCGTTGCCGATCCAAAGAGCATCTTCGAAAACTTCGCAGGAAAGCGAATGGCTTGTAAGCACCTCTAACTGCAGTAACGTATCTTTCCCGGAAATGACCGAGATGCCCTCGACCTGTCCGAGCTGACTCAGACTCACTCCAAGCCCCCCATGAATTTCCGGCGAGTAGCACTCTGTTTCTACCTGACAATCAACCACTACGTCGCCTCTATTCTGGCCGAACATTTTCTGGACATAGTAGGAAGGTGCCCCGTACGTCCGCGTCCCGTCAAAATAGATTAAATTCGGTTTCCATACCGTATGATGAGTATTCGCAAACAAGGGTGCATATGAGGACATTACGACTATATCCTGATTTCGCTCCATCCCACCATGAAAGCCGCTTCGCTTAACGCCCTCGCAATGCTCCTTTTTGATTGTTCACGGTTATCGCATATTCGCCTACGTAAATTTTCGGGCCGCTGCGGTCATAATGATCGTACATGTCATGATACAACTGATAAAACTCATCATCAGCGTAAAAGTGTTCGTCCACGATTTCAACAGACAACCCTTTGGTCTCCGTCCCCACTTCCCAGTGCGTGTTGCAAATCGTAATGATATCCGGGTAAGCTGATTTAAGCGCATCGTAAAATACTTTGTAACGCGTATTATACTCCGGACAGAAATTTTCGTTTCCGATTTCAATATACTTTAGTCCGAACGGCTCCGGGTGACCGTTCTCCGCCCGCATGGCGCCCCACTTGCTCGTTACCGGTCCTTCGCGTATTCAACAGCATCCAGCATGTCCTAGACCCACTCATCGAGTTCATCCATCGACACGAGCTCACCAGGCCTTCCCTGGCAAGTCAATCCGCAATCGACGACGAATATCAGTTCGATCCCCATGTCCTCAGCCATTTGCAAATACTCATGGAACCCAAGTCCATTTGTGGTGCGGTAATGCCAAAGCGTCCAATGAGAAATCCGCTCGGTCGGGTCGCCGATCGTCTTTTTCCATCTGTACGCAGTCTCGATTGCAAACCCCTCAACAAAGCAACCTCCAGGGAAGCGAAGGAAGCTCGGACTCAACCCTTGCAGCATGGTCCGTAAACTATTCTTATGGCCTTTGAACGTAGTTTCTGCTTACGGGGAAACGCTTATGTCCGGTATGGATCGTTATTTCGCAGATAAACTCATTGCTACTCAATCTCCCTCACTTATACTGATCCGACGGCACTTCGAGCGACATGCAAATGAGATCAGTCTGCCAAATGCCCGCCCGCCTAGAATCCGCAGATGATGATTTTATCCGTGTCCACGTCCCATCGTTCTGCATGCAGGCGTACCGTTTGGACAAGCCCTTGCCAGATCCAGCAAGGGTTGCGGATATCAGCTCCGTGCGTTCCCAACCGGAGGATTATCGTGATCGGAGCGGAATGATTCGTAGTAAGTCGTATATCGTAAAATGAAAGCGCGATAACCGCGCTTCGCGAAGCGCAGTGCGACGGACTCGGCTTCCCGGTCAGAGGTACCAAGATAAGCCCCCCCGGGGCAGATAATGACAGCCGGGCGTTTCTGGCCGGTTTGAAATTCCAGCGAATCGTTCAGGATATACGTTTGCAATCTCACATTATCGACATCGTCCCATATCCGTATTTGCTCAGTAATCATATCTACTCCCCCCTATTTTATTGTAGTATCGAAACGGAAGGAGACCCATTCTTTGTTTTCAAAGCGAACTGTCTCCTGTAATCAACCACTCTTGCCCAATCCTATCTAGTCCTTATAGCGTCAAGCCGCCATCCATTGCGATGATCGAACCTGTCATGTAACTGGACTTGTCGGACGCCAGGAACACGACCACCTCAGCGATCTCGGATGGTTCTGCGAAGCGCCCGATCCGCATGTTTGGGAGCTCTTCCGGTGTATAGCCGGATTCCTGCATCATCATAGGAACGGACTGCGTCAGCGCTGTATCGAGGCCACCCGGAGGAATATTCGCCTGAGGAAAAGCCCTAAGCTGCTTCAACGTGAAGCTCTTTCCTATACTTGCCATCGGATTTGTAGTGATTCCCGGCAAATGCTTCTCCAAAACTTCAGCGGCTGTTTTGTTGGAAAGTAATTCGCCCAATGTTGAGTTTTCAGAAAATTCCATTTCATTCACCTCCGTTAGGATATTGATAATTTTAATCCTCTTGTTTCGCATATTATTACTGTTGCCCTCTTTCGATCTCTCCCTTTCCCACATGGCAACATGTGCCAGCGTAACTGACTTGGGAAGCTTTTTGCCTGGGTCCAGCTCAGCAAAGTAAGTCGTTCGCGGGCCAACGGTCCAGTCCGCATTAAAGGAAGCTCTACGCATAAGTATAGCACCTTCACCTTCGCCGGTCCTTCCGCAGCAGCATCGGACCCAGCAGCATCGTAGAGAAGTACCATTCCGGCACCAGCAAGTCGTTTAAGGCAGAAGTTCGAATGACGCTTCTTTCACATCGCGGGAACTCGATCCGATATAAACCTTGAACTCCCCCGGTTCGGCCTCATATTTTCGATCTAAATTCCAAAAAGCCAAATCCGCTTCGGTGATGGTGAAGCTGATTTCTTGTGCTTCGCCTGCGGCTAATGTCACCTTTTTGAACCCCTTAAGCTCTTTCACCGGACGGACCACACTGCCATAAAGGTCCTGAATGTACAACTGCACGATTTCCTCTCCCTGTACCGTACCTGTATTGCTAACCGTCACGTTGGCGGTAATTGTCTCCGAAGCATTTATCCGCAATTGAGATAACCGAATTTCCGAATACTCGAACGTAGTAAAGCTTAGCCCGTAACCGAAAGGATACAGCGGGTCATTGGAACCATCGATATACTTGGAAAAGAACTTTAGATGCTTATTACTTTCCGTTACAGGTCTCCCGGTGCTAAAGTGATTGTAGTATACCGGTACTTGTCCGATATGAGCGGGGAAACTCATCGTCAGTTTGCCGGACGGATTATAATTGCCAAAGAGCACATCTGCTATGGCATGCCCAGCTTGAGATCCCAGGAACCATGTCTCCACGATGGCGTCCACATGATGCTCAAACCAATCCAGCACAAGAGGCCGTCCATTTGTTAGAACCAGTACGGTCGGTTTGCCTACACGAACAATAGCTTCGGCGAGCTCCCGCTGCACCTTCGGCAGCGTAATATCCATGCGGGATGCAGCCTCGCCAGACATTTCACTGTTCTCACCAAGGGCAAGAATGACGATGTCCGCTTGTTCCGCCGCAGAAACTGCCCGCTCCAGTCCTCCTACAATCGCCTCTTCAACCTTGCATCCTTCTTCGAGCAAAAGATTTGCCGCCGGTACTCCCTGTTCTTCAATCCCTTGCCGGAGCGTAACGGTTTCATTCGCATATCGGGACCACTGCCACGGTCCCAGCAGGTCCTTGCTGTCACCGAATGGACCAATCACAGCTATCTTCCGTTCCTTGCTTGTAATCGGGAGCAATCCGTTATTTTTCAACAAAACGATGGATTTCTGCGCCAGACTCCGACTCGCCGCTAAATGACTCGGATGGAAGTGATATTCCTTTTCCATTTCCGGACGTACATAACGGAACGGGTCGTCCATAATGCCGATCTTATACTTAAAGGTCAAAATCCGACGTACCGCTTGGTCCAATTGCTCCTCCTTAACGAGTCCCTGTTCGATCAATTCATGCAAATGATCATAAGAACGAGTCACCATTTCAATATCCAACGTTACATCAAGAGCCTTTTTTGCTGCTTCTTTGCTGTCTCTTGCGTTCCCGTGAGCGACGATTTCGTCAATGGAGCCGTAGTCGGAAATCAATATACCGTCAAAGCCCAGCTCCCCTCTCAGCAAATCGTTAAGGAGGTAGCGGTTTCCTGCCACTGGAACCCCCTGGTAAGTATTAAAGCCATTCATCACCGACCCGGCGCCCACTTGAATCCCCGCATTGAAGGGCGGTAAGTAAACATTCCGTAGGGTGCCTTCCGAAATATCTACCGTATTGTAATCTCTTCCTGCCTCGGCAGCTCCGTATGCGATAAAATGCTTTAAACAAGCAATGAGTGTATCAGGGTCGTGTAAGCTGTTACCCTGGTAGCCTTCTACTTGGGCTTTGGCGATTAGACTTCCCAGATAAGGATCTTCGCCTGCGCCTTCCACGACGCGGCCCCAACGCGGGTCCCTCGTAACATCGACCATCGGGCCGTGGTTATATGTGATACCGCTGGCGGTAGCCTCTTTTGCGGCAATCGCGCAAGCTTCCTTGATAGATTCCAAATCCCAACTGCAGGACCAAGCAAGCGGCACGGGAAATACCGTCTGAAACCCATGTATAACGTCAAAATTAAATAGCAACGGAATACCGTGCGGGGATTGTTCTACCGCTATTTTTTGGAGTTCGAACACTCGGCGACCGGTTACGGCCGACAAAACCGAACCAGCCCGGCCTTCCGCAACCAGTTTCTCTGGTGAGTCAGACGTAATCTCTGATCCAAGCGAGAGGTTTGTAGACATACACTGACTCATTTGACCGATCTTATCAGTAATCGACATCTTGCTGAGAAGAGCTTCGACGGCTAGCTGAATCTCTTTATCGTCGCGTTGCTTTACATCATGCTTCCGGTAAGGAGCTACTTCGGAAATGAGCGTATCTGCGAGCGATGGGCCAGGTCCTTTCGCACCTTTTACAAAGAATGCTTCCTGGAAGGGAAGCTTGATCCTGCCCTGGAACTCTTCATCTTTAAAAGTCAGTTCAAATTCAAGCGTTTCATTTGGCACAAATGATGATGTCCCCTTGGCCTGCAGCGTGTTGCCTTCTACAGTCAACTCAGTGATATCGATCGGGAACGGAAACGGTTCCAGGACGACCGATAATACATAAGTTTCTTTCTTTCCAATGACAAACTGCATTTTAATAGTGGATTGTGGCGTTTGATGCAGAAAACTCCAAGTACCAATCATACGATTCAACTCCTCTACATGTTTTTTAAATCAACCTTTCACCGAGTCGATAGCCAAACCTTTCACGAAATACTTTTGGAAGAAAGGGCGTTTTGCAAGCTGAATAGTTTGGGATTAGTGATGTAAATCAAGCCATTGAACCAGTCATTCCAATACATAAGTCCCTGCAACAAGCCAACCGTGTCCAATCGTTTTTCTTTCCTCTTCTATCTGCGAACTACTGGCTGATAGGATTAAGAACAACTTCTACACGATGGATCCGGTCATCCTGAAAGAGAGGCAGCAGATTTCCATTGACATGATTTCCGTCCACCTGCACCTCCGGTTGTCCTTTGGATAACTTCAATGGATTCCGGATGGTAATTTCATAACGCGTGCCGCGGAATTCTCTGTATACCTGGGCTTGCTCCCAATCCGCAGGGAAACACGGGTCAATTCGGAGCCCGTCATAATCCCGCTTGATCCCCATAATCCCTTCCAAGAGCGACATGAGTCCCCATGCCGAGGTTCCAGTCGTCCAGGATTGATAGGACTTCCCATAATATTTGGGGTGAATGGAATAACAATTAGTGAAGACATACGGTTCCGCCCCGGATTGTGTGGATGGATTCGCTTCGCTGTCCGGAATGATCTTCAGTAATGTACGTATGGCTTCTACTCCCCGGCCTGCCTTGCAATCCGCCATAATCTTGAAACCGGTCGCGTGACAGTAAACTCCACCGTTCTCGAATAGCCCGGGAAGCATACCGGCCATTCTACCTACATGCGGGGAATATTCCATATAAGGAGGCATATTGATCGGGAAGCCAAATTCATGCTCCATGCTGTCCATGGATTCCAGTACCTTGGGTAGCTTCTCTTCATCAGGAATATCTGCAAGTACGGCCCACGATTGTGCGTTAATATAGATTTTGCTCCCCTCGCTGTCTTTGGAGCCGATATTCTCTTCTTTGCTAAGAGCGCGCATATACCAGCTTCCGTCCCAAGCCGATTCGTTAATCGCATTGCGGAGGATATGGTACTGCTCATCCAAGTATTCAGCATAACCGTTATCACCCACTCGCCGGATCAACGCTGACAGCTCTTTCAGGGCATAACAGAATTGCTCGGACAGCATGACAGATTCCGCATCGGGATCTGTTGTAATATTCAAGGCATCATTCCAATCCGCGAAGAAAATCCGTACCAGGCCATGTTTTCCTTTGTCTTCAATTAACCGGTTAACCGCTGCCTTCACATGCTCCAGCATCGTTGCCGAGCCTTCGTCCTGATATTCGATCTCCATATCCAGAAGAGAGTAATCCCCAGTCTCCTTAATCAACTCACATACCGACCAGATAATCCAGAACGGCTGGTCTGAATAACGGGTAGCGTCATAAGGATACCACGTTAGTACGGCATGCCCCGCCTTAAACTGATGCCGCAAACATTCGATGATTTCCTCCTTGGCTCTCTCTTGTCTGTAATTAAGAAGGGCAACGGCAATTTGAAGATTGTCACGCACCCCTTTTTTGCCGACGATGCAGAAGTCTACCTGTTTTTTCACCCATTCGTTCATAAGTACGTTCAGCTTCTCATGAGGCGTGTCAATTTGAAGGCTTGCGTATTTGCTTGTCTGGTGCTCCTTAGTTTCCTGTAATGCTTGTTCGACATGCTCTCGGCTGCTATAACGCTCCGCCGTTTGAACCGCTTCATCCAACGATTCGCTGACGCCCAGCACATAATACAGCTCCTTCTCTTCACCAGCTGCCAGTACCAGCTTGTTCTGCAAAACACCGCCAAGATTGACCAGCGTAGTGAGAGAATTCGTACAATCTCTACCCTTAACTACAACGTCAGGCCGCTGGAACAACGGTGCCGGCATGGAATCCAATCGGGTATATGTCCCCAGTTCCCCCAGAAACTCTCCAAGATTGCCATCAAAAGCGTGGACGGTTTCCGAGCAGGCGATATAACCGTTATATCTATTGTGTGGCGCGAAGGGATGTTTGGACTCGCAGTAAACGCCGTTCAGCTTCTCGTCAAAGAAGGTTTCACAGCTTCTGTACATTTCGTAATACCGCGGGTATTTAAACCCTTCCAGTTCAAAGCTCACAGTAGAAAAGAGGCTGATTCGCTTCACTGTATCCGTATTATTCTTTACTTTGACCACCCATACCTCGTTGTAGCCTTCATGGGGCACAAAAAGCTTCCAGGAAGCATGGACACCGTTCTTTTGGGACTCTAGGATGGAATACCCTACATTGTGTTCACAAGAAAAATCCTCGACTTCTTCGTTTAAAGGGCCTTCTCCTATATTCCAGTACACGTTGGCATCATCATCACGTAGGTACAAGTATTTGGCATCCTGGTTGTTGATCATACACATGTCTGCTTTTGAATTGATATAGTAGCTTCGGCCATGCCCGATTTGGGAAACCTGCGTGCAATACCCTTGTTCGCTCCACAAGTAATTGTACCAATGCCTAGGGGTCCGTGGCGTATCAATGATACAGGAATTCCCGTCCTCGGTAAAACGGTGAATTTTATCTACTTTCATTATCTCACTCCCAATTAATAATCATGTTTATGATAGGTATAAAGTAGACTGCATAATAAGTCTCTTCGTTTTAACGTACCGGGATCTCAATTGATACGGAAATCAGCCCGTCAATATCAACCGTCAGTGTTGACACACCAGCTTCATAGCTTGCACGAACAATGGCAAGCAGTCTTCCTTTATACGAGGTAAATTCGCCTTTCGTATAGTTCTCTGTGGATTGCGGTCTTCCCGTGCCAAATGCTGCCAGCGTTACCGCACCTTCCGCCTTTGCCGTTGCTTTAAGCTCAGCTGTTGGAACCAATCTGCCTTCCGAGTCGACGATTTCGACAACCGTGTGAATTAACGATTGACCGTCTGCCGCAAGCTCATTCTTGTCAGGAACAATCCGTATTCCTTCGGGTTTACCTGCGGTGATCAGTTTATCGGATGAAATGCACTTGCCTTCGGTATAACTTACTGCTTCCAAGGTACCCGGTTCATATAAAAGATCAAAACTAGCTGTATATCTGTTCGTCTTCCCGGTCAGCCTTCTGCCGAGACTCTTTCCATTCAGAATCAGCTCCACTTCTTCAGCTGCAGAATAGATATCTACCTGTATCGGCAAATTCTCTGACCCCGTCCAACTCCAATGATGCTCGCATTCCGGCCATCCCCATCTGCTCAGAATCTCCAGCTTTCCGTAGTTTTCCGGATTCCTCACAGCTATGAAAGTCTCCTCTGAACCCCAAACGATTTTGCGGTAGAATAACTGAGGACGTGCCAAACCGCAGAGATCGAAGTCTGAGCAATTGGCCAGGCGCCAAGGAAATGGAGAGCTGCCAATGCTGTTATAAGTATTGAGAGTTTCTTCCGGGTGGACATATTTCACTTTTCCAAGTCCCGCTTCGCCAATGTAATCATGGCTCGTCCATACGAAATCACCAATTACGTGGGAAAACCGTTCTACATCATGCCAGTACTTATCGCACTGAGGGGGCATGCTTTCGGTGCCGCAGATCACTCTGTCTGGAAAGCTCTCAACTGCATTCTCATAGTGATAGTTCATGTAATTGTATCCGACGACGTCTAAAGGTGCTACGAAGGCTTCCGAATAGTCGGCCCAGATTCTTATCCCAAAATCGGTATCATAATTCGGGGTGAAGCCTCCGCCATCTTCAAGCATCAGAGACATTTCCTCGTAAAAAGTTACAGTGTCTTCATCGTCAAGGCCGTTAAAAAAAGAGCATAACGAATTCGTGACCAACCGGGTAGGATCGAGTTCACGCACTCGTTCCGCCAATTGCGCTGCCAGACGGTAACCGTCTGACATTCCTCCGCGTTCCAGCACCTCGTTGCCTGTTGCCCACATGATGATGCTTGGATGGTTCCGGTCACGAAGCATAAATGTTTCCAGATCCTTCGCCCAATTCTCTGCGAAGTATAGACTATAATCTTGAGCGTTTTTCTCCATTGTCCAAACGTCGAACGCCTCGTTAATAACCAACAGTCCTAAACGGTCACAAGCATCAAGTAAATCTCTTGACATCGGATTATGGGCAAATCGAATAGCATTATATCCGTTAACTTTGTGCAGCTTCATTTTCCGAAATTCACTGTCCTTAAACGAGGCTGCACCTAGAATGCCATTGTCATGATGGACGCAGCCACCTTTAAGCTTAAGGGAACGCCCGTTTAACAAAAAGCCGTTGTGCGGATCAACGGATATCATTCGTATCCCAAATTGGGTGCTATCGTGATCAATAACTGACTCTTTATCGGCCAGATCTGCTGTGACTCTGTACAGATTAGGACAATCGATATCCCATAGATCCGCATGTTCAACCGCAACTGTTACCCGGCCGACAGCCTTCTCCCCAGCAGGCACGTGCACTTTCACACGACCGGTTCCCGCTTTGATTTTAGAGGTTTCCTTCATCATCTTGATGTTCAACCAAAGATCGGCCGCATCGCTTGTATTATTTTCAACCGTCGTTTCAACAATGACAAACGCTGTTCCGTTTACAACATGAGAAGTATGGACAAAAATTCCCCATGGAGCAATATGCACCTTCGGAGCAACAAGCAAATCGACATGACGGTAAAGCCCCGAGCCCGAATACCAGCGTGCATTCGGTTGTGCTCCGTTATTGACAGTAACCATAAGATTATTAGGTCTGCCTGGCTTCAAATATGGCGTAAGGTCAGCGTGGAACGGAGAGTAGCCGTAATGATGTTTCGTAACGGTTTACAATGGTGCAATCGTTACCTGTGATGAAAATACCTTACGTTCAACATTAAGTTTGTCACCTATAATCTCAAAGGCACCTTTTAAACGGATATCTTGAGATGAAGCACCTATAAATACTTCCATCTTCCCTGGTTCCACCACTTGCTCCATATTCAAATCATGAAATGCCAGTTGTTTCATATTCACCTTGAAAGCAATTTTCTTTGTTTCATTCACATCCAAGGTAACCCGTGCAAATCCGACCAGCTGCTTTACAGGTCTTGCAACACTGCTCACACTATCCCGGATATAAACCTGAACCACCTCATCCCCGGCAACCTGTCCCGAATTTCTTAGCTTCAATTCTACATTCAATTCTCCGTCTGCCCGAACCGTGTCGTCGTGTTCCAAGTCGCAATATTTAAATTGTGTATAGCTTAATCCATGTCCAAACGGATATAACGGTGTATTTTGGCCCGTTTTAATATATTCAGCCCACTCATTAATATCAATATAGAGCGGCAATCTGCTGTTATACATTGGAATCTGGCCTGTTTCTTTTACAATGGTCACCGGCAGCTTTCCGCTAGGATTCTTCTTTCCTGTAAGGATATTCACAATTGCATCAGCTCCAGACTGTGCCGGAAGCCATGAATACAAGACCGCTTTACTGTGTTCGCTTACAAAAGGTGTAGCTAACGGCCGGCCATCTATGATAATTGAAATTACAGGTTTATTCAGCTTAAATACTTCTTCCATCATTTCCAGTTGAGGCTGTTCAAGACCAATGTTGATGTTATCTTTGTTTTCACCGCAAGTAGCTTCAGGATCAATCATACTTTCTTTGCCGCCTAATACTGCAATGACGATATCCGCCTGTTGCACCGCAGCTTTTACTGATTCGATCCCTCCATCTATGGTTTTGAAAATATTGCAGCCTTTGGTGTGCAGTACATGATCTTTCCCAAACTCTGCTTCCAAAACATATTTTACAGATTTACAATCCGGGTAAAACATTTGAACAAATTCTTCATTCGTTTTATAGACTCTTTTCGAGGAATCGTCAGAATTTAAATTCTGTCTGATCATATTCATAATGATTTCTTTTTGTTCAGGGGTTGGCTTGTCCTCAAATTCAATTCCAATAGATTTTAATGATTCTTTATGTTCGGTAATGGTCCCTGTGTATATCATTCTCAAGAAGCTGTCTTCTTCGGATTTATCAAAATCACTACTTTTTGTGCTAGCCGATCCAACGGATGAATATCCCCCAAAAAAGTTGGTTTTGGTATCGGAGTTGGGGCCGATCAGCGCTATTTTCAGGTTCTTTTTGATCGGCAGAATGTTGTCCTCATTTTTGACCAATACCATGGATTTCTCAGCAATCTCTTGTGATAATTCTGCATTCTCCGCTTTTTTAATTTCATAAAAGAAATCGCCATCTCCATAAGGATTCTCGAATAGTCCTAATGTAAATTTGGTCTCAAGTACCCGCCTTAGCGAAATGTCAATATGTGCCTCTTCAAGTTCACCTGACTCAACCGCTTCTACCAAGTACTGGTAACACTGGTTGCCAGGTTGTTCTACATCCATTCCAGCTTTGAATGCCAGGATTCCTGCCTCTTTAGCATCTTCTGCTACTCTATACCGTAAAAATGCATGTGTGATACTGCCATAATCAGCTACAACCAGCCCCTGAAAGCCCAGCTTGTTTCTTAGAATGTCAGTTAGAAGCCATTTGGACGTAGACACTGCCTGGTCATTTAACATCCCATAACTATTCATTACAGCTTTTATGTTTGCCTCATGAATGGCTGCTTCAAAGGGGAAGCAATAACTATCCAACAATTTTCTCTCGGATATTTGCTGTTCTCCGCCACCTCTTCCCCCTTCTGCATTTCCATAACCGACAAAATGCTTGGCGGTAGCCATTACCTCATTGTCACCTTGTATTCCTTTGACAAAAGACACGCCCATTTGCGCAACTAAATAGGGATCCTCCCCATAGGTTTCACCAATTCTTCCGAATCTAGGATCTCTCCCCAAGTCAAACAGGGGGGAATGTACGGCCTTGAGCCCAAATGCCGTTAATTGTTTTTTGACTACCGTACCCATTTTTTGTGCTAAAGCCGGGTCCCAGGTAGAAGCAAGATTAAGAGACTGTGGAAAAGTAGTTGCAGCAGGTATCTGCGCTCCAGCTATTCCTTCACTATGAAACAGCCCCGGAATCCCTAATCTCGTTTCCTCAACAAGAAATTTTTGTATGCTTTTTATAGTCTCCTTATCCTTATTAAGGTCACCTGTAAAGGAATCATTTAAATAGCTTATGGTACCAATTCCATCCTTTAATTTCTCGGCTCTGGCATCATAAACGGATTCTCCTCCATATGAATTTGCACAATATAACTGGGCTACTTTCTCCTTCAATGTCATTCTTCCAATTAGATCTTCGACTCTATCATGAATAGAATGACTTGTATCCTTGTAGATCATTGTTCTTCCTCCTCGTAACGTATCTAGGGAATTTTAGATTGATGTTCCTCTAGTGGAGCATTGGTTATTGATCACTCCACGATTTCAAAAGTCATTCGGTAAGTAAAAATACCTTTCTTAATCCTATATTCATCGTGAATATTTTTGGTCCATCCATTGTCCCCACCTAGACCGGCATGTAAGTAATCAATATGAAGAAAGACAGCCGAGGATGCACCAAGTTCATCTTCATAGGCGGCACTGTCATACTGTTCAATGCTGTGGTTATGAATATCGAAATGGAAGCCGCCCACTGCAGTAATTTTCACGCTGTGATCTTTCGTCGATACATATAAATAACGGACATCTTCCTTTCCGCCGCATTCAACCGGAACGACGTATGGAACATGTTGTTCTTCAACTGAACTCTCATAAATGCCGACGAAGGCCGACGATTTACGGTCTGCATAGTTCTCCCATGGTCCGCGGCCATACCACTTGATATTCTTCCAATCCTCTGAGAAGGTAAAGCTGAGACCAATTCTCGGAATGGTATCGGCATTAGCATTATTCACGACGGTATTGAAATTTTCAATGCACCCATGGTATAAAGCGTGAACCTGTATAATTACGGAAACAGGCGTTGATAATAGCCTTATGGGCTTTATTTCTCGCTTAAGCAATTGTTCACTGAACCGCCGAAAGAGTATAGTAGCCTACTGCACCTTGCAAACCATTCAGTGATCGATAGCCCAAACGTTTCATTCGAAGGCAGTAAGGGGCATTCACTTATATATTTCTGAGATCAGCACCGCAACCAATATCGAAAAACCAGAAACGGCAGATTGTACAGGATAGCATTCTTGGTCACAAGCCACTCCTTGTCGCCTTAAAAAAATATACTAAGTCCTTCAGTCCGTTCCAAAGGCTTATTAAGATGACTTCCCTATAGTTGAATTCCTTGAATGCCTTAATGAGACCTGTAACGGGGACAACCCTTTGGCCCTTTTATGTGTCCGCACTGCAACCTGCTCTACCTTGACACCCATAAGCGACCTCCTTCTGGATGTTTCTCTGTCTCCCTCCTACTTATTGTAATAGTCTTCATGGGCAGCTCCTACGGGGGAAAGTTTCGATTTTCTTTATTATCTTCTGCCTGTGCTTACTTTTTGGTTGACTTGGGAAGGCGGATCCGTACAGTGGTTCCTTTACCAGGAAGGCTGGTAAAAGACAATCCGTACAACGACCCATAGTTCAGTTGAATCCGCTCTTGAATGTTAAGGATGCCAAAGCCGCCCGTGCTTTTGCTAACAGGCCTGATTAACAAAGCCTCCACTACTTCTTCCCCCATGCCGATGCCGTCATCGCTGATCTCCACGACCAGATCGCTCTTCTCCTCCATAGCGGATACCTGGATCATGCCCGTCTCCGAATCTTTCTCCAAAATGCCATGCAGAATCGCATTCTCGATTAAGGGCTGCAGCATGATTTTGGGCACCTCACAGCCCAGCAGCAGCGGTGGAACCTTCAAGGTCAGTGTAATCGCACTATTAAATCGCATGTTTTGGATCGACACATAGGATCCAATATGCCGCAGTTCACTCTCCAAAGTGACGGTCTCACTGCCGTTCGACAAGCTCAACCGATAGAACAAAGCCAGCCGGTCTACTACTTTGGATATCTCCTCATTACCGGATTCAATAGCCATAACATTGATTAGATCCAGGGTATTGTAAAGAAAATGCGGGTTAATCTGTGCCTGCAGTGCCTTCAACTCCTTGTTCTTCACTTCGCGCCCGAGCGTGTAGGTCTCCTCCATCAACCGCGATACATTCTCCACCATCATATTAAAATTAGTTGTTAGCTCTCCGATCTCATCTTGGTTGGCTGGAAGCGGTGACATGCGTAAATTGCCGTCCTTGACCTTGCGCACATGCCGAATGAGCTGCCGGAGACGTTTGGTTGCCGAACCGGCAATAACGAAGGACAGAATAAAGGTAAGGGGAATAATGAATAAAAAAATTAAGATCAGCCGATTGCGCATCCGGTTGCTAGATTCCAGTATGTCCGAGTAGGGCACAATCATCGCTATACTCATATCCGTCTCAGGGATTGCCTCCAGTCCAAGCAGGATTTGCTGCCCATTGAACTCTATAGTGTCGATTTCCCCATCGGCCGGAACCAGAGGCAGCATATCCTTAAATTCCTTGGAGCTATACAGAAATTCACCAGAGGTGCTTAGAACATCACCGCGGTTATTGAATAAGACTACGGAGGTATACGGAGTGGCAACAGCATGTTCCAACACGGAACGAACTGTGCTCTGCGAGATCCGGGCACGCACAAGGCCATCACTCACCTGTATATTGTGCGCATTTGGAATGACTCGTAAGACGGATACTTCATCGCTGCCCTCTTCCTGTTCAATAGCGGAGGAAGGTAGCCAGGTGAAGACGGAATGGGAAGCGATAAAGTTCTTGAACCAGAGGCTGTTCTCCAATTTGTCCATGTTCAAATAGTCGGGACTTTCTGTGGCTGAAGCAAGCCCCTGCTTCATATAGAGCTGAACAGTTTCAATATCCGAATTGTAGCGGGATTGCGCCAGTATCCGGTCGAGCCTTCTGGCATCCGTTCCCCAGAGATTGACATCCTCATACCGTCTCGGATCTTCGGCTACCAGAGTCTGAACGGTATCATTGAAGGCAATGAAGTTCAACACTTCATTAACTGTCTCTGCACGGTAATGCAGGTAGGATTTAGTTTCCTCCAACATTTTGTGGGCCGAAGTCAACGCTTGCTTCTCCATTTCATTCGCGGTTAACAACAGATGCAGGAAGAGCAGCAGGGCCAACGGGATAATGATCACCAGCATATAGGAAGCGAACAGCTTATGCCGGATGCTAAAATCAGCGAACGCTCTCCTGGACTTCAGTTTCATTTGGCCATCCTCTCCCGGTACTCCGAAGGCGTGCAGCCTGCGCATTTTTTGAAAAAGGTGGTAAAGTAATTGGCATCGGTGAAGCCGGTCCGTTCTGCAACCTCATACAACTTCAATTCCTTGTCCAGAAGTAGTTCCTTGGCCTTTTCCACTCGCAGCGAGGAGATATATTCCTTGACGGTGCCCCCTCTCTGCTTCTTGAACAGGGAGCAGAGATAAGTTTCGCTCAACGCCACATGATCAGCAATATCTCGAATTGTGAAACCCCTTTCATGAAAGTGCTTGTGAATATACTGCAGGATCTCTCTCATTTTAGCGGAGCTGCCTTCCCCTTCCGGCGGTACCAGGAACAAATCCAGGAAGGAGAGGATGTATTTTTCCATGCTTGCCAGGTCGGGAACACGGTCAATCTCCTTCCAGATATACCGCCGCTCCATGTCCTCATCTGTATCCGTAAACCCCATTTGCACAGCTGTATCGAGAATGACCAGCAAGAGTTGGAAATAGGAATCCTTGAGCTGGGCAATATTCAGATCACGTGCTGCCCTGGCCTGCTTGGTCCAATTCACAATAAGACTGCGGGCAGCTTCCAGTTCCCCCTGCTTCAGAAGTCCGCGCAGACTGCGCACCATGTTCCAGTCGGTAGCAAGTGATCGGTTGCCACCAAGTGCATTGGCAAAGATTAGCCGATCACCCTCGCTGTAATAATGCAGACTGCACACATCGAGAGCAGTTCTGTATGCATTCGGAATTTGCAACTGTTCTTTTACCGACTCTCCGACCCCCATACAGAAACGGATATTGCTGCCTATGATCCCGGCCGCTTCGGCGTAGAGATCCTCCAATACCTTACGTTGTTCCCGGTAGCTGCAGCCGAAAACCCCCGGCAGAATAAAGATTAAAAAATTCCGTGAATCGAAACCGCAGATGCCTTGCAGCGAAGCCAGCTTGTTATTCATATTCAGCTCCCGCAACACTGCCTCTTGGACTAGCCTCGGATCTTTGGGATATTGCGGTGGCTGCCAGTACATGCACGATGCAAGCACAGTATACGGTCCTTCCAGAGGCAAAAGAAAGGTTTCTCTACTCTCCAAAGCCTTCGACACATGGAGCGAATCAGGAACTGAAATAAGTTTGCGGACCATCTCCTGTCTCAGATAAGGCAGACCTTCATCATAGGCCTCCTGCAGTTGGCGCTCCTCCATTCGTTTTTGCTTATCCTTTTTTCTGGACTCCACTGCCTCTCGAACTGCCTCCCTCACCTTATCTAGATTGATCGGCTTTTCAATAAAGTCGAGAGCATTCAGCCGGATCGCTGACATTAGATATTCCTTGTCCGAGAATCCGCTCAAGAACAGTAGCTTGCATGAAACATCAATCTTACGAAGCTGTTGCGCGAATTCTATACCATCCATCTTCGGCATCCGGATATCACAGAGCACGATGTCGGGACGAAAGCTCTGGAACCTCTCCAGAGCAATCATGCCATTGCGGGCCGTTTCCAGCTCATTAATACCCAACTCCCCCCAGGCAATATGCTTGCACAGCATTTCCCTGGTTCTCTCTTCATCCTCTACGATCAGCAGCCTCATGATGTGCTCACTTCCCCTACGACGTTTTCATTCATTATATACCAACAACGCTGCTCCCATCCCCTTCATTCCTTCACTCCGTCTTCTTCTATGGATTCATCGTTGCCTAGGTTCTCATTATGACTCCAACATCGTTATCAATAGCTTAGCAGAGATTCAAATTGTTCAACGGTATTGATACACTTCCACACAAAAGGAGGATGGATTGCTGCCGACTGCTAATCCATAAGAGGCTTCGTCCCCATTCAGAACACGCCCCCGGATCCATTTGTCTTTAACGAACGTTCCTTCCTCGATGCTAATGTAGTCCACTTTGGAAGTGTCGCCGCGCTTAGGCAGAAATTCAAATGAACATCCAATGCCGACTAAAATAAATTCGTTATTCGACGCTTCGATTACGAGGCCGCCTGACACCGGTTTCCCTTCCTGTCTGCGCTGATAGTTTACTTTCAAATCATATTTGGTGAAAGACAATATACAGCCGGGCTCATGATTTTGAATAAATCCCGTCATTTTTCCTGTACCGCGGTACTTCTGAATGATCGCCTGCATATTGCCGAGAAGCTCGTAGCTGCGTGCGAGATAGGGGCCGGTTCCATTTGAAACAAAGGCAGAAAAGTCGATATTCAGAGCTAAACCCAATTCGATATTTGTGTTGTCATTTGAAGGAGGGGCAAAGATGCTTTCAATGCCAAAAGGAGAAAAACACAAGGCATTATGTTTTCCAATCGCATAAAATACGTTTGTCACTGAAGCGACGTCTCTTCTAGTTTCGGGAATAAACAAGGGGTTGTCGTTCCCGGCCGTATACTCCTCACAAACCTCGGCAAAATTGGGAACATAAATATCCGGCGCATAAAGACAGATGGTCGGAGCCGTCGCTTTCCAAATCTGCATGACCTTTGCTATCGGCCCCCCGCTAGGATAAGATCCGGGCTTCCATGGGAATTGCTCAAGCCATGCATTCACGAACATAGGAAGAGCGTACTCATCAGAACCACTGCTAGCGATTCGTTCGATGGCCCGAGCGTAATGAAAAGCCATAAAGTATTCTTCCGCATCATCCGCAAACGCCTCCTTCCATGAACCTACCTTGCCAAAAATCGCAACCAATTCATCGGGTATCGAGTCGTTGAATTGCTCGTTCGCATGATCGGAGTAATCACGGTCGCTGCCCAAGAATCCGATTTCATTCTCAACTTGCACCATGATAACGGTATGGCGATCTCCATCCACTTTCTTCAGATGAGCCATGAAATATCTGAACGCAGCCGCATCAGCTTCAACGGCTTTCTCACATAATGGCGATATCGTATCGGAAGATTCTTTATTCTGATATACCGCCCGAAAGTAGGTCTCGTAGTCCCTTTTAACCCAGTTTGGAACATATGAGGATTTTCCGTTCTTCCATAACCCGAACCATAAGAATACCAGTCGCAGGTTTTCTTCTCGGGCTTGTTCAATAATTCCATCAACAAGATGAAAGTCAAACTCCCCCTGCATCGGTTCGATCAGTTCCCAATAGACCGGTACGATTACTGTATTTAAGTGTAATTCTCTAAGTTGAGGCCAAACCTTATGCTTCATATAGTTCAAGTCAGAGGCACTGGAGTTATGTATTTCGCCAGCCAAGGCAATAAATGGATTTCCATCGACATACAGATTGAATATTCCATTTTCCTTCTTTAACTGAGGCATTAAGCTAATATTACTCATCATCTCTCACTCTCCATTTGATATTTATTACAAGCGATTCTCTCAGTTCGTCGTATACTAACATCTGCCAAAAGAAGCGCAGCTTGCCTGCTGCGCTCTTCAAAAAGTACCATGACCGGTAACTCATTCATTTCCCTATTCGGCGGTGATCAAATGTTATTTCTTCTTTGCCAGAAATTCTTCAGCCTGGGTCTGCACCTCTGCTTTGACCTCATCCAGACCAGCACTTTTCAGATTTTTGGCCAGTTCGTCAAATGCTTTGTCTACATCCTTGACCGCGCCGATGTAGATCGGATTGGCATACTGTGTCGAAGCATTGGCCAGGTTGGCGATCTGCGTCTTGACATTCTCTGAGTTGAAGGAGAATCCTTTAAATACGAAGTCTGAGGTATTATATTCGTTCTGCTTCTTCCAAAAGTCAATATAAGTCTGTGGCCAGGTACTCATCGGCTTAAACAAAGCCTTATTTACGAACCAGAAGCCCGCAGCATCCGGAGGATAGGTATTTGTATCGGCTGTTACCCCTTCCGGCAGTCCGATTTTATCGTCCTTGACGACATAGTTCTTGCCTTCGATCCCGAAATAAGTCAAATACACATAAGAAGGATCCTCCATAATAAGGTCGAACGCCTGCATCACACGTTCCGGATTTTTGGAATTGGCCGCAATGGAAATTCCAGCTCCTATATAATTTCCAATTGGGACCTTACCATTTGGCATCAAGGACGGAATGATATAGGTTTCAATTCCTTTCGCTTGAGCAGCTTCTAGGGTGGATGCAATATCTATGCTGTTGCCAAACGCTACCGCAGATTTGCCTTCCACAAAATTATCCTTGGAGCGGATCTTATTTGAATATGGATTTTTGTTAACATAACCTTTGTCATACCAGTCCTTCATGATGCCGGCAGCATATTTTTGTGCGCTTAGGTAAGGCTCCTCTACCATGCTGTAGATTTTCCCAGTCGGATCTGTAAAATCGTAAGCTACTCCTTGAGCCAAAGGACCGCCTCCGAAAGGACCGCCTATATAGCCAATTTTATCACGCATCAGCTGTTGATACGGTGTCGGAAGATCAACCTGAGAGTCCAGGTTTAGGCCGATCATATTCGGATGGTTTTTCTTAACAGCTTCCAGATAAGGACCAATTTCAGAGAGGCTCTTCACCTCGGTAAGGCCTGCTTCCGCCATAATATCCTTGCGTAGTACAGCCACAAAGACATTGCTGTCCGGAGTGGTTTTTGGAATCATAAAGATTTTACCGTTAATCTTGGCCTCTTCCCAAGCTGTAGGATCAATAGCAGCCGATTTCTTCGGCATATATTTGGCTATATCCTCAGGCTTAAGTTCATAAAAGGCTCCTTTATTCGCTTGTTCGACATAATAATTCCAATCTGCCGAAAAGATAAAATCCACATCTTCGCCTCCGGCCAACAACAATGGATACTTCGACTGCACATCCCCCCAGCCGATGTAATTCAGATCAATGGTGGCATTGATGTCTTTTTTCAGCTTTTCATTGAGCTTCGCGAGCACATCCGGCATACCCTTCGGTGCTTCACCGAGCAGGTAACCCTTCAGCACAACCTCCTCTTTCTGATTCGGTTCTGACCTTGTGGCGGCATCGTTGCTACTCGAGCAGGCAGACAGCAGCATCGTCAGTGACAGCAACGTTGTCAGGATCAACATAACTTTTTTCTTTATTTTTCTCACTCTTATTCCCCCTCTGAAAATCGCAATTATATATAAATCCCCATTTATGCAGGATTCACAAACGTATTGCCTCTGCATCCGCACAGTAGGGTTTACCCTTTTACGGCGCCAATTGTAATACCTTTTACGAAATACTGCTGAAGGAACGGAAACAGAATCACAATTGGTCCTGTAGCAATCACTGTCATAGCAAGCTTGAACGTTTCTTTAGGCGTGTCAAGAGCCGACATATGTTGGGCCATAGCCGCAGACATGTTCATTGAAGACAACATTTTATAGAGTAAATATTGCAATGGCACGTATTGCTCCTTGTCAGTGAACATCATCGGGGTCCACCAGTCATTCCAGTAGGCCAGAATGGTGAACAAACCAATAGAAGCGAGTGCGGGCTTGCAGAGCGGCAACACCATCTGCCAAAAAATCCGAAAGTCTCCCGCCCCGTCAATTTTGGCCGATTCCACTAGCGGCTCTGGCACAGAGCCCTGTATGAAGCTGCGCAGAATCAGCACATACATAACATTGAACATGGGGAGCAAAATTAGTACTGCAAGAGTGTTCTTCAGATGCAAATAACTGGTGATCCAGATGAAATAAGGGGCCAATCCACCGTTAAACAATGTGGTGAAGAACAGAAAAAATACCAGTTGATTCCGGTACTTTACTTCCTTACGGTACATTACATAGGCCGCCATCGTGGAGAACAGCAGCGAAAGCACCGTTCCAACCACCGCCACAATCAGCGAGACGCGGTAAGCAGAAAGAATCTCACCGGGATTGCGGAAGATGTAGGCATAGGCATCCAACGAAAAGCCGCGTGGCAGAAAGGAATAACCCTTGGCTAAAACCTGCCCTTCTTCCGAAATAGAGCCGGAGATTAGAACGATAAAAGGCATCAAACATAGAACTGCGATAAGCGAGACAACAATGTATGAGAAGGCCTTAAAGACGGGCGCCGAATTCAATTTGTTTTTTGTCATAAAGATTCCTCCTTTCTTATGGTCAAGTTAGAACAGTGCGTTATCCTTGTCATAGCGGCGGACAAGGTAGTTAGCGAACAGGATAATAATCAGTGTGAGTACCGATTGATAGAGCCCCACCGAAGAAGCCATGCCAAAATCCTGCGTGCCCATCAGCGAGCGGAACACCAATGTATCAATAATATCTGTGGAATTCATCAGCGCGCCGTTGTTGCCGATCAGTTGGTAGAACATATCGAACTCGCCGCGCATAATCCTTCCTAGCCCCAACAGAATCAGCACTACCACTGTAGGCTTGAGCAAGGGAAGCGTGATTCTCATGATTTTTTGAAAACGGCTAGCACCGTCAATTGTTGCCGCTTCATAAATCTCTTGATCAATCCCTACAATTGCTGCCAGATATAGGACACTGCCAAAACCAACCCACTTCCACACATATAGTAGCGGGAGCAGAAGGTACCAATAGCCGCCAGACGAATAGATGTCTATGGCCTCAAACCCGATATTCCTCAGGAAAACGTTTACAATTCCGAATTCATAATTCAGAAAATTATACACAAATGCGGACACTGTAACCCAGGATATGAAATAAGGTAGAAACATTAATGTCTGTGCAGATTTTTTAAAAAACTTGTTATATGTCTCCGAGATCAGTACCGCAACCAAAATCGAGAAAAGAGTGTACAATCCCAGAAATACTACATTGTACAGGATAGTATTCCTTGTCACAAGCCACGCCTTGCCGGATTGAAAAAAGTACTCGAAGTTCTCAAGTCCGTTCCAAGGACTCATGAAAATGCCGTCCCTGTAGTTGAATTCCTTAAATGCCATAATGATACCTGTCATCGGTATATAGGCAAAGATGATAAAAAAAACAGCAATCGGCACAAACATCGCATACAGCACCCAGTTTTTCCTTAGCTCGTGTAGCGGGGACAACCATTTGACCTTTTTTGGGGTCCGCACCACAACCTGCTCTATTTTGGCACTCATAAGCAGCCTCCTTCAGTATGTTTCTCTGCCTCCTCCTTTATTGTAATAGGCTTCAGAGCCTGCACCTACGGGGGAAAGTTTCGATTTTCTTTGAAATCTTTTGTTAACGCTTACTTTTAATTTGGGAAGACGTATTCGCACAGCGGTTCCCTAACCAGGAAGGCTGGTAAAAGACAATTTATACAGCGACCCAAAGTTCAGTCAACAAATTTTATCATGAGTCCTCCTCGAAAATGGAAAAATTATACTTCCTATATTAACCTATCCGAAGGAGAAAAATAAACAAGAAAAATTGGCTGAATGTGTAATTGCTATAATTATAAAACCCAGAATCCGGGCCGAGTGCTAGGAGCGATTAAAGAACAAAGTCTTCCAGAGGCAAGTACTTGGTCTTGCTATGAATAAAATGGTTTTGAAAAATACTCTAATGGTGAATTTTCGTATGGACATCATACCCAAAATGTTGTAACACATTGAGTACAAAATAAATTTGTAAGTTAAAGATAAACATGTCTTAAAGAAATGACCTACTAATGACATTTTTTCATACAGCATTTTATCTAGACCATGTTCTTAATCTTTCCGCATGGAACTGAGTTCTTTCCTTAGGTCAGAAAAAAACCTGGTTCCTGATAGAAAAAATCGTTATTTAAGCGAAGTCTTATTATTAATGTGCTTTTATCTCGTCACGTTGAGTTCCACTTGAAACTATTTAGATAACTATCTAATCCGAAATGACACAATTTTCTTGTCCTTTTCGGCAATGGAACAAGAAACGGGTTCCTTAAAACAAAAAAAGCCGCTATAATAGCGACTTGAATGGAACAATGTTCTTGTCCCTTGACAAGTAAAAATTATTTTTTCTGAATCGATCCGTGTTAATCCCCTGTTCTCGCTTTATACTCAAGTCGTGCCGCTAGACCCAAAATATGAACAGTTCATGTATTCACCAGTTTGTTTATTCTTTTGCCTTAAGTCTCGATATTTTGGTATTTTCAGTCTCAAGACTCCTATTGCTAGGCATGTTTATAGTATAGGTGATTTAAGTAATGTCCTCAATTGGAGATAGTAATAATATCTATTCTCCACCTTCTCTCAAATTTTCTATCAGTATATCTTTTTTAAAATACCACACAACAAAAGTCTTCTCCTACCACTCATTCATATCCATTTAATTTAACTACGTCTAACTTGAGTTATACGTAATTAAATTAATGAAACAGGCAAGTTCTCCGATGTTTGACGATCAATCTCAGTCTCAAGTCAATCAGATCGATCTGCCATTCCCAATCGCTGACAGGCAGATACGGATTCTTCACGCCACCCATCGTGTTACCGCTAACTGTCTCCAAGCCCTCACTATCCGCGCATCTGTTATGGTTACTTTAGCGAGTTGATTAAGACCATCATATTGTAGGTCCTTACTTCCTTCTGTAAAGGTAACTAGACTGTCTTCATCAGTGGACTCAATGTTTCCATTAGCATCGTAACATAGGTTTTATTGCCCAGAGTGCCCTTTTCCATTCGAAGACGACTCAGTTGATCATATTGAAATTATGTTCTTCAGAGATACGAGTCAGGATCTGTTCTATCTCCTAATATCCAGTGAGATTTGCCGCTCTGAAGTCAACATGATAAAACGATAACTTGCCTAACGAATTGTTAATATTAATTAATTATGAAAATATTTTAACGCAGAAAACCCTCATAACCATGGATAATTGTGTCCATAGTTATGAGAGTACCTGTCGTAACTCAAAGCTTTCTTTTCACCATGCTATCCTTTGCGTCGGGCTGTCCGTACGATTCCATCAACAACAGTTTCAAACAACTGTGCCGGCAGATCATGTCCCATGCCTTCAAGTAACATGAATTCTGCACCAGAGATGGCATGAGCCGTGTCTTTTCCGCATGCTGGGACAAACATAGGGTCGTCCACCCCATGGATTACTAATGATGGAACATTTACTTTTGCCAGTTGAGGACGACGGTCTCCAGAAACAGCAATAGCTGCAATTTGCCGCCCAACACTCCCTGGATCATAAGCTCGCTGAACCTCTTCTCGAATAATTGAATGATATTCGTTCTCTTCAAATGGATAACCTGTACCGGCAATACGTCTGGCAAAAGCTACACTATGAGCTAAGTACCCTGCTTCATCCTCCATTGGGTTCGGTGCTGGCCGAGTCATTAACGCCATTACATCAGGCGATGTTGGTGGAAGTTTGGGATTTCCTGTTGTTGACATGATGGAAGTAAGAGATAAAACACGCTCCGGATATCGGCTGGCAACAAGCTGAGCAATCATGCCGCCCATCGAGCGTCCAACGACATGTGCCTTTTTTATTCCAAGGGCATCTAGCAGTCCAATCGTATCATCAGACATATCATTGAGCGTGTATGGAATATCCGGGCGCTGTCCCGACATCAGAGTTTTTGCGAGTGCTTCAAAATCCAACGTAGCGTAATGGTTAAAGTGTGTGGATAGGCCGGTATCACGATTGTCAAAGCGAATGACTCGAAATCCGCGCGCCGCCAACATCTCACAAAATGGAACGGTCCAACGGATCATTTGGGTTCCAAGCCCGGCAATCAGAAGAATGGTTTCGTCCGTATCGTTGCCATAGCTATCATAGGCGAGATCAATACCGTTTACTTTTATTAACATATTCATTGTGATGTTCTCCTTAAATTCAATATTTCGGTAACTCTGTGATGGGCAATAGTCGAGAATCTTCAATGGCGGCAGTTCGATGTCCAATCCCTTCCAAGTAAGATATATGATTCGAAAAGGCCAGGAACGACTCTATGCTGCTCTGACGAACCAACATGACAAAATCCCAATGTTCAGCTTCAGGACCAATCAGATATTCTCCGCCTTTGCCCATAAAAACAATCTCGCCCCCACTCTCTTGTAGGAACGGGAGCGTGTGTTGAATATAACGCTGGAAAGCTTCTGCTCCGCTAATGGGTTGGTTAGGGGCTAAGTCAGGGTGAGATGTATAGTCTGCGGTTTCACGAAAACGCAGCAGATTTAACATGAATATAGTGCCTTCGATGTTTCGCCGCACAAGTTTCATGCCGCTGTTTTGAGTCGGTTCAATGTAACGAGTTGATTCAGTCACCTTCCATACCCCACTTTCCTTCTTTATCTGCTGTTGTGCACATCGTTTAAGTGGTTATTAACTCTCTTCCTGTATGAATGCACCCTTGGCTAAAGTCTTAATATAGTCTCTGATATCAGGTGTCCAATCATCAATCAATCCATAAAAGAGATCCTCATTCCCGGCATACAGTGCTCTCAAAGCCTCCTCATACTGAGGGAAATCGCCCGCAATTGCCGTCATAAAATGATAACTTGCTTCTTGTGCGGCGCGAACTTTACTTTCGTTCTCTCCCAAACGGCGAGCTTCATCAATCAGTTTTCGCAGCGTTACGGAGGCTCCTCCGGGTTGAGCTTTAAGCCAGTCCCAATGTCGAGGAAGCAAAGTAACTTCACCGGACACCACTCCCAGCTTGGGACGGCCAACCCTGCGAGAGGGTTGTTCATTTTCTTTCGTATCCGGTATATGTCCAGCCTGGCTGTTTAACCGCTCAAGCACCTCAGCTGTGTTTCCACGAAAATCAATATCTAGTGGTTTACCCGTCAAATCGTCAAAAATAAGCAATTGTACGAACTTACTGTCCTCCAAGGTATCTTTTACGATTCCGACAACATAATGTAATGTGCCTTTGGCAAAACAATCTTTCTCTAAAAAAGCAGTACAGCTTATTTGAGCAGGTGAAGCCTGCATGTTATACCTCCTTTTTCTTCCTTCCTCAATCATTATACCCGGGTAAAAAGAAAAAAAAAACAATATTACCCGGGTATTATTGATTTTACGTCCAGGTCTCAACATCACAAATTGATCGGAATAGTCTTTGCTGTAAAATCCTCGATATTCGCATTGACGTACGTACTCGCTCAGGTCATAACAAAAAAGCAGCCTGCTGGAGGCTGTTTTTAGGAATAAAATTTTTTTATAAACATGGATACTGAATCAGCAAAAGACTTGATGTCCGCTATATAACTCAACCTCAAGTTAAATCCGTACAATGGTGAATGGATTCGTTAATGATGAATCATCGTCTAACGCTTAGTAAAAGCAGGCAAGATCATGATGGACTACAACTTATGAGCGAATTCGATTTCCCGATAGCAGCGAATATCCTCCTCCAAAAGTTCATCATACAGCCTATATTTTGACTGAATGATTTTTTTTCATGATTCGTTACCCGCAGATAGAGATGGTCCTGAGTATCGTAATACAGTATCAGTCCTTCCATTTGCTGCTGATGGTCCAGTGCGAATTCAAGGCACGTCTCGGCTTCGCACTCAAAAGCCTTCAGTTCTGCGGGCAACCATGCTTTGACTGTGTGTTGAACTGATCGATTCCATCCCATTCAAGCGTATGTAGCCAGGCCGCTGCCTATTGAGGTTTTAATTACAACGTTTTTTATATACCAAGGCTAATGATTAAGCCTCGCTCCTTTTTTTCTTTTCCAACTAAAATCCATCCTAGGACTCCAATGTTCCATATGATGACGATAGCCTCCAGATTTCTCATATATCCAGCTCCTTTGTCGTGATGTACTATTACATAAGAGCAAGTATACGATCTCTAGTAAGAGGAGACTCAACCCTTGTTTTGACCATAACTCAGGGTAGACCCTGAAAAGGGGCTTCTTTTCACCCTGAATGTACTGTTAAATTCATCAATTTACGCTGTCGGCTTCATGTGAACTCTTAGTATAAGGAGAGTCATACTGAACTCGCGCCTCTACAACTTGAGTGTAATGTTCTCTTCCCCACTGCCTTAACTCTTTCATCGGCTGAAGCAAGGTTTCCCCTAATCTTGTTAGTGAATACTCGACAATTAAAGGTACTGTAGGAGTAATGTGTCGCTGAACCAAACCATCACGTTCCAGCTTGCGTACCGTCTGGGTAAGCATTTTTTTTGATATCCCCTCAACCCTCCGTAGCATTTCTCCATATCTGATTTTACCGTTTTCCATGGCATATATAACAAGTGCAGTCCATTTGCTAGAGATGATGTCAAGAACTTTGCTATAGCCGCAATTGGATAACGAAATATCAGATCGTTTAGTTGTATGTGCCAAACCGTTCCCCTCCTATGCACTATGAAGTTCTCAGGACACTTTAAAGTGCCTACTTATATCATTTTAATTTTTGTATTAATGTATGTCTATACCAGTACTGAGCAGTTTGAGCTAGATTTGTCGTAGCATAGCCAACTGCAGGTAAATCCGGATGTTCCAAAAAGATTTGCTCCCGAAAGGGGTTGCCTTGTACTGAATTCCTTCGAAGGTAGGTAAATAACATGACAAATATTATTAAAATGCGTCCGAAGCTATATGTATTGGATAATGGTCGAATGAGCATGGATAAAAATTGGATCATCTCCATGCATAATCCAGCAACAATTAATAATCCGAATGCCCAGACACAATTTGTTGAATTTCCAATCTATACGGTATTGATTGATCATCCTGAGGGGAAAATTTTGTTTGATACAGCCTGCAACCCAAACTCCATGGGTGCTCAAGGGCGCTGGGCACAGTCGACCCAACTGTCGTCTCCATGGGTAGCAAGTGAGGAATGTTACCTGCATAACCGGCTTGAGCAGCTTAAGGTTAGACCCGAGGAAATCAAGTATGTCGTTGTCTCCCACTTGCATCTGGACCATGCAGGATGCCTCGAATTGTTCACGAATTCGACCATTATCGTCCATGAGGATGAGTTTAACGGAGCACTGCAGACCTACGCCCGCAATGAAAAAGAAGGAGCCTATGTGTGGGCTGATATTGATGCATGGATCAAAAACCAGCTGCAATGGAAAACGATCAAACCGGGAGAAGACAATCTGGATCTGGTGGATGGTATCAAAATCTTGAATTTCGGAAGCGGTCATGCATGGGGGATGTTAGGTCTCCAGATCGAAATGCCAGAAACCGGCGGAATCATTCTAGCTTCCGATGCCATCTACACTGCGGAAAGTTTTGGTCCTCCGGTCAAGCCACCCGGTGTAATCTATGATTTGATCGGCTACCGTAACACAGTGGAGAAAATTCGTACTTTGGCTGCTCGCACGAATTCCCAAGTGTGGTTCGGGCATGATGCGCATCAATTCAGAAGCTTGAGAAAATCCACTGAAGGATATTATGAATAACTCAACTTGGAAACGACTAATATATGGATGTTCAATGATGATGGGTTCCCGATGAAATTCATTTAACTTCACTCCTCCTTTCACCCAACAGGTCTACTGATCAGTCAGCATATCCTTCCGGCATGATTGGCAGCACAGGAGACTTTCTTAAACTGCTGTAGCTTTGCGGTAAGGAGGAGATCCGATTCTGCCAAGGGCTATTGTCACAGAAATGACAACCAATCAAATTGGGAACCTTGCGATGCCGTATTGGCCGGAGAGAGGTTTTGACTTGGTTTCACACTGCCAAAAGACCCAGAACAATACATCTGAATCGCCGAGAACGTGGTAGATGGGCGGTACTATGATCACTCCTAGTTGGTTAGTCCGAGTGAGGAGCTTAGTGTTGTAGCGTTCACAATACGGCGCTTGAAGGAATGTCCGGCAGGTTTACAACGGAGCAGTGCGAATCTGTCTACAAAGGTATTCGAGGAGTAAAGTAAGGACTAAGAATGTTTAAACAAATATTTGTATTATGAGATACTAAATGTATGCCGCAATCTAAGATATTATTTTTTCCAGTCCAAGACTGCGGCGGGTTTTAAATTGAAGTGATCCTTCAAGCGAATTGTTGGAAAACACCAAAAACTCCTCTGGCTTATCGAGAAGAAATCAACTCCTTTTTAAAATGCCCAAATATGCACTCCAGGATCCAACATCGGTCCTGTATCTCTCCGCCATGACCCTAACGATTTGCGCCATATGCGTAAAATCATGAACGACCCACGCAGAGAGCAGCTCCCTCAACTTAACGATGCCGAATTCCGGATGTAGGCCGGTTTTTTCCAGATGGGAAGCTGGATTAAGAATCTCCCTTAGCTTGGAGAGATTCTTCATTCTGATGCTGCTAAACTCTTGCAGGGCCTCTTCAACGGTTCTTTCAGAAATTTCCTTCAAGTGGGAGAAACGGTCGAATGCAGGAAACAGATTATTTTCCCCTTCCAGTAAACTGGATTCCACTCGCGGAATCCAGTTATGCTTCTCCGCTTCAATGAAATGTTCAACCATTTCGTGTGCATTCCAGGTTCCTTCACCTTCATTGCTTTGTAGCCATCCTTCAGACAGACCAGATAAGAAACGCTCCAGAGTTTGCGGCGTGCGCTCCAAAATTTCAATAGCTTCATTCAAATGAAAATTAATTTTAATACTCCTCTCTTTCATAAATAATACATTCGATGATTTCTTGCTGCTCCATATACCTTTTATACTTTACTGAAGTCTCAAATGAATCTTGCAAAACAGGTGTATGGAGCCCTCATAGGGATTTTAGGAAACCATGTAGTTTTCCACCTTTTTACCTGTTTTTCCGACAAGTAAGGCCGATAAATCATGTCCACGCCAAGAATATCTGATCCATACGAATGGATTTTTGTAGCCGTCTGATTGAATTGATGTTCTAATTTTTCTTGCAAATCTTGCTCTATAATGGCATTGGATTTCCCTTCGGGACTCTCTGTAATCAGAACATTCAGTTTAATAAGCGTATGAAGGGTTGGACCCCGCTCACTCCAAGCAGTAGTTACACCCAACACGTCAACAGCGCTTGTGATACTACCATAGTCGTTATAAGTCTGTGATGTATTAACCACATACTTATTGGTATTTCCTGATTCTTCCTTGGTTACCTTTGTTGCACTAGGTGATGTCCAGCGCCTTGGTTCGTCATACGTGTAGTCAGTCGTATGGGTATAGGTTTTTCCACCATAAGAAAAAGTTGTTACAATACTTATGTTGTAGAATACAGCTGGTGTATTCTCATCAATAAAATCTTTCTTATTTGTGAGCGTGGATTGAGTCAAACCATCGTAAACCCCGACAGAGAATGAGATATCTGTATCATAAGAACTTCCAATATCACTTGTTGGATAAGAGACGTCTTTATGGTTGTTACCTTTTGGGGTCGTATGAGACCATTGAAAAGTCTTGCGATCCGGTTCCAAGCCGACGGTCCTTTCAGAAATAGGGGCAATCAGTTAAAACCCGCTGATTGTTTCAAATGCTTTAAATAACGGGCACGGATCAGTAGAAAGTACAGGAATTGCGCGACAAGGAAAACGCTGTAGACCGTAATGGTCGAATGAATCACCGGCGAATGGAGCAGGTTATGCAGAGCGTATAGCGCAACCGAGCTGTGGATGAGCGCGACCGCGAGCGGTACGAAAAACAACAGCGCCATCTGTAGAGTCGCCACCTTCTCAAGTTCCTTGTCGGTCAACCCGATCTTCGTTATGGAACGGTACTTCTGCTTGTCATCATTCAGGTCGGTAAACAGCCGGAAATATAGAAAGCTTCCCGATGCAACAAAAAATACGCAACTGACAAACAATCCGACGAAAAGCATCAAATTATAGGTCCGCTTCATCTGTTCCTCCAAATAGGCAGGAGATGTGAACCAAAAACCGGAGGTTTGTGCATATCCTAGCTGTTGAGCGATGGCCTCCCCCGTGTCCGCCGTTGAATCGGCGCTGTCCGTATCGTAAGCGGTTAAAAGCCGTTCTTCTTTCGGATTGCCAAAGGAGTCAAGCATCTCATCCTGAACGATCAACAGCGGTTCATCGACAATGGGAGGCGTGATCGGCTTTCCGACGGTTTGTTTCATGTTGAATGTGATGGATGTTCCCTTCACTGACCACTCGCGTTCCGGCAACGGCCGGTTTTTCATGGTCCAGATGGTCGCGGCTTCATTTCCCTGCAGCGACAGTACCGGGTAATCCAAGGCTTTGGCAAGCTTGGTATACTCGGACAGGCGGATGAAGTTCAGTGATTGTCCATTTATCGAATCGAAGTTCGCTAAATGGACGGACAATTTATCATAACGAATTCCCCGTTCTTTGAGCACTTGTTCGATTATTTTCGTTTGATAGGCTGCTTGCCCGACATCGCCGGTGATTTGGATGTAATTATAGGCGAACGGGTACGCATCCGAGATTTGTTTGTGGATTGTTTCCTGATATCCCATCAAGCCGCCCATGGCGCAAATGGAGACTGTCGAAACGATCGTCACGAGAAAGAACATGCAGGCGTTGTCCTTCATGCGGTAAGCCATGTCGGAAAAAACGAGCACATTCGTTTTGTGCAAAAAGACAGAGCGGTTGCTTCTCAAAGTGCGAATCACAAACACGCTCAACTGAGTGTATAAAAAGTAAGTACCGATGATGACTATGACCGTGACCGGCAAAAGAGCGATAACGACCGTGGCGCCTTTAACTAGAAACGATATGATGTATCCGGCAAGAAGAAGGCAGAACGCTGTAATTGAAAGAAAAACGGATGATTTAGGCTCAGGCTTCGGTTTGGCGCCACCTTTCAGCAGATCGATCGGCTTGCTGGCCCGTACGAATGCGGCAGTGAACGCAGAGATGACGAGAAACAACAGCACGAATGCGGACAGAGTGAGCAGAATTGCTTTGCTTGGCATGTAGTATGGCAGCGGGCTCATCTGCATCACATCGGCTCCGATCATCATGAATAGCTTGGCGAACAGCATGCCGGCGGCAAGACCTGCCACAATGGAAGCGAAACCGATCACCATGCTCTCGATAAAGACTATGCGTCGCAGCTGATTGTAGGTCATGCCGTGCATGATGAGCACGCCGAATTCCCGTTTGCGGGATTTCAGGAAGGCACTGACGGAATAGAATACGAAGAAGATGGAGAACACATAGACGATATATTCCGCAACCGTCATTGCCGTAACGGCCGACCAATTGAAATCAGAATTTTTAATTGCAGGGTGAAAAATAAAAAAAGCATAAATGAAAAAGATCATCACCGAAAACGCGCTGCTCAGAAAAAAAGCGGCATACGTTCGTTTGTTCCGGCTTACATTGCGGAAGGCAAATTGTCGAAACGTCATTTATTGACCCTCTCGACCTATTGCCGTAATGGTCATCATGGACAGGATAAGCCGGGAACTCCTCTTAATTGACACGAAGCGGTGAAAGCTCATGTGCATTCCCTCCCATTAGTGAAAGCATATCGATAATCTGTTGGAAGAAGGCCTGCCGGTTGTTTCCCCGGTAAAATTCATTATAGAGCCGACCGTCCTTGATGAATACGACCCGGTGGCAGTAGCTAGCCGCGAGAGCGTCATGGGTGACCAGCAGCATGGTCGTATGATCGGTTTGGTTGATGGCCTCCATGGTTTCCATCACATCTCGAGAGGATTTGGAGTCGAGATTTCCTGTCGGCTCATCGGCCAGCAGCAGCGAAGGGGAATGAATGATGGCCCTTGCGATGGCAGCCCTCTGCCGTTGCCCTCCCGACACTTCATAGATTCGTTTATTCAGAATTTGGGTGATGCCCAGTTTTTCGGCCACCAGATGAAGCTTGGCGTCCATCTCCTTTACGCTTTTCCCATCCAGCGTAAGAGGGAGAATGATATTTTCCCCGATGGTCAGCGTATCTAGCAAATTAAGATCCTGAAAGACAAAGCCCAGCTTCCGTCTGCGGAACAGGGCCAAATCGTGTTTGGATAACAAATGGGGGTTTTCCCCATTAATCAACACTTCCCCGGAGGTAGGCGTGTCGATTGTGGATACTACGTTCAGCAGCGTTGTTTTGCCGCTGCCTGAAGGACCCATAATCCCGACAAACTCGCCTTTCTCGACAACCAGATTCATGTCGCTCATCGCCCTATACGCGATACTGCCATCATAAACTTTTCCCAGATTGCGCACGATTAACATATCCATATCAAGCATTCTTCCTTTCATACGGTCGGATTTTCGATTTCCAAGGCTCTCTCGCATAATCATAACCGATCCTCAATCGCTATCCCATCGATTATTCTTAAACAAATCTTACAATGCTGTAATCAAAAACAAAGCATGTTCATAGAGCATGAACATGCGCGATTCCCATCCATATACGTACTGCTGTTCCTTGTCCCTGCTCGGATTCAAGCTCGACGCGATGATCAAGCCGCGAGGCGATCTCCCGAACCAGGTAGAGCCCCATGCCGGTGGATTCGCCGAACCGTCTACCGTTTTCCCCTGTAAAATACGCGTCGAAGACCCGCTTGATATCCTGTTTCGGGATTCCGGCGCCGTTGTCCCGAATCTCAAGAACGGCTCGCTGTCCGCGCACATCAGAGGTAATCATGACACGGCTGCTTGCGCCGGCCGAATACCGTACCGCATTGGTGATTAATTGACCGAGTGCGAATGCAAGCCACTTGTCATCGGACATGACCATCAATCGGTCATCCACCTGGATTTCCGGGAAGACCTTATTGCGGATAAATAAATTTTTGTGTTCAGCCGTTACTTTCCCGACCAGCTGACGAAGATGCACCGGCTCCGCCACGAAATCCTGCTCGAACGCATCCAATCGTGAGGTATACAGCACCGTGTCAAGCCCCTTCTTCAGCTTGTCTATTTCCTCTCGAATGCTGTCAAAGAAGGGGTCGGTTTCTTTCTGAACCGCAAGGTGCATAACGGATAGCGGGGTTTTCATCTGGTGCACCCACTGATTGATAAAGGTGATGTGATCGTTTAGCTTCTTACGGTATCGTTGGATATCGTTCTGATAAAGACGATACTCCCCCTGGAGCAGATGCCCAAGTGCATCCGCGAGCGGTGCGTTCCCGACAAATTCGGCCGATTCGTCAATTGACGAAAGAGGACGAGTCAGTCTCCGATAAAATCGAAAATGGCGGATATAACGGTATATCAAGTAAAAAGCGAGCAAGGCCGTATTTACCATGCAGATGTACACAAGATCGAAGGTATTTCGGAAACCGGATAAGCGGCACATATAAACAGTCAGCAGAAGCTGTCCGGCATACATGAACACTAACGGAACATGCTCTCTCCAAAACAGCTTCATGGCTCCTCCCTCCAGAAAGGCCGCAGTTTATACCCGACTCCCCGCACGGTTTCCAACGCTTCTTCAACGCCGAGCTCGGATAATTTTTTGCGGATGCGCGTGATATTGACATTAAGCGTGTTGTCGTCAACTAACTGTTGACCGTCCCACAGCTTGTTCAGAAGCCAATCGCGGCTGACCACCTTGGAGCTGCTTTCCATCAGTGTTTCCATCAGCAAGGATTCTTTATGACTGAGATCTACGGTTTTGCCGGATAAGGTCAGCTCAAGCCTTTCGGGATACAACACGAGTCCTGTGCATTCCACAGTCCGTTCCCTCTTGTTGGGGGCGTATGAGCCATAAGCGCGGCGAAGCTGGCTCTTGATCTTGGCCATTACCACTTCATAATCGAAGGGCTTGGCGATATAATCGTCCGCTCCGTTCTCCAGCGCCATGACCTGCTCCATCTTGCCGTCGCGGGCGGAGATAAACAGAATCGGGCAGGTAGAGACCGTTCGGATTTGCCTGCACCAGTAATAGCCGTCGTAACGGGGCAGATTGACGTCCAACAGCACGAGATCCGGACGAATGCTCTGGAACACCTCCATAACTCGGTCGAACTCCTGGACCGCTTCAGCTCGATACCCGTATTTATCCATATATGATTGAAGCAGCTGCGCCAGCTTAAGATCGTCTTCTACAATCAGGATACTAAACATAGGACTTGGCTCCTTTTCTGATTTAAAAAAACACCAGCATGCCTTCGCCGAAGAGCGATTGGAACTTACTGTGTTTCTATGGTTTGAATAGGCTGGATTAGGTTCCGTTGTAAACTATTATAACCTTACTCTTTCAAGCCGAAAAGAAACCGTTTTACTAGTCCTCCAAAACCGCAAGATCGAATTACAAAATTGTAAGGTAGATGTAAGGCAAATCGATAGCTTAGGCCAGCCTGTCAGGATAAGATTGGAACAAACGAAAATAGAAATTTTTTAAAAGGAGAATCGAGATGAGGCTGTTTGAACTGTTGCTTTTTTTGTCAAACATCGGCTTGTTTGCATTAACAGTCCTATTAAAAAAAGGACGGCGTAGAATTCCAGTATTCGTTGCAAGCGGGATCGCCACACTTTTACTGGTCATTCATTGGATGGTGGAAGGATACAGAATTCAGCTATTTTTCCCATATTGCATAACGATCATTTTTTTAGCCATTTCAGGTTATAGCTGGTTTAAAAAAACCGGCCAAAAAAAAATCCCACGATTCATGTTGGGTTCAGCTTATACCACAATAGCGATAATGCTGGTCGTAACAGCGGGTCTCATGTATGCCTTTCCTGTATTTAGACTACCTGAACCGACAGGCGAATTTAAGGTAGGAACGCAAACTTTTCATTTCGTGGATACAAATAGGGAAGAGATTTTCGACGAAGCCAGAGATGGCAAGAGGGAATTGATGGTTCAGGTCTGGTATCCGGCTCAAGCTAGCACCGGCAAGTACGCTCCCTTTATTCCCGATACCGAGATTTTACGTTATATGGCCGCGAACTATGGCCTTCCCGGGTTTACGTTTCAACACCTGAAGTACGTATCCAGTCATGCTTATTCGGGAGCGAAAGTCTCTTCGGCACAGACTTCATACCCGCTGATCCTTGCGAATCCCGGCAACGGATCTTCCAGGTTCCTCCACACGTCGCAAGCCGAAAATCTCGCGAGTCACGGATATATCGTGGCAGTGATCGACCACACCTACAATACATTTGCAACCGAGTTTCCGGACGGTCGAATCACGACCAGCACAACCAACGACTTATTTTCGCCTGCCCATGATTACCGGACAGAAAGGGGAAATCGTGACAAGTTGGGAAAAGTTTTAACTGGCGATGTGGCGTTTACGCTGGACCAATTCGAGCTCATCCAATCGGGGCAGATTCCAAGTCATCTAAAAGGGAAGATTGATCTCGGTCATGTCGGGGTGTTCGGCCATTCCATCGGCGGAGCGACGGCCTATGATGCTTCTTACGATCCGCGAATCACGGTTGGAATAGACTTTGATGGAGGGCTTTATCGACTGCGTGACAGAGAGGGTCTGCGAAAGCCGTTTTTGTTCATCAACTCGGAAAGCTATTTCGAAAAATTAAAAATGGTGATGGATAACCGGGTCTACACAGATGCAGAGCTTAACCATATGGGATCAACAAGAGAGTGGGAGGATCAAGTAACGGAAGATAAAAAGTTGGAGCTTCAACGGATGCGCGAAACGGTCGACGAAGGGGGACAAGTCCTCTATATCGAAAATACGGAGCATTTGAATTTTACCGACGTACAGTTCATTTCTCCGATTTTCAAAATGCTGGGCATTACAGGAAAGATTGCGCCCGAAAGAGCGGACTCCGTTATCAATGCCTATATGCTGGATTTCTTCGATATGTATCTGAAAAATCAAGGCGGAATCTTAATGAAAGGACCGGATAGCCGCTTTCCGGAGGTGAAGTTCGTAACCTCGCTATTATGAATTACGGAACGGGCTACCCATTTTGATATGCTCCCCTTCAAGTAGACAGGTTTAATAAATAAACCGCTACTTGAAGGGGAGTTTTCCTTTGTCTAAGAAGAACGAATACAATAGGATTGAGAAACTAGCCATCATACAGGAGTTAAAAGCAGGATTGAGCAGTCGTATGGAAGTAGCAAAAAACATAACATCAGCGTCACACCTTAGTGAAATGGCGACATCGCTATGAGTTGTACGGAATTGAGGGGTTAGAAATTCATTCCCACACTCGAGCGCCAGCCGAACACAACTCTCAGATTGGGTGAAGAAGTATAATGGTCATAGCAGCTTAAAAGCCTATAAAGGGGAAGCGAAAGCTATGAGCAAGGGGCGGCGGTCTACCAATCATCAGGAACGAATAGACATTGTTCTTTACTGTCTTGCCCACGATCATGACTACCGGAAGACAGCGGAACAGTATCAGTTTGGAAAGAAGCCCTCTACTTAAGCATAATCTTGGCTTGGGGTGCAATACCTTCATAACCTATTTAAGTCTATTCTTATATTCTCTTATAAAACTTCGCCAACATGCATCTTCCACTTGAAATTCCGCATCATCTATACAAATTCCCCTCGCTACTATATCAATTTCAGAAACTTTGTTTACATTTATAACTACATCTTCACTAATTGTGGTAAAAAAAGTTCACCTCTGCGAAAATAATTAACAGGCAAAATAACGATTAGATATACGTCTAATAGGAAATAGGAACAGCTTCTTTTAGACAATAGAAAAACTCCCATCATGTGTAGTTGTAGAAGTTTTGATTTTTTCTACTGTCTACTATGATGGGAGCATATCAGTGTTTGAAATGGTTTTTTAGATTTTTCGAGTCTTATATTGCTCGCTCATCTGATCCCACTTCAGAGATGTCATTAGCCTCATGAATCACTTTTTTTTGTTGGTGTGATCGGCTTGTTTATGAAATTTCCAGATGCAGCAGCGGAAAGGGGTTTCCAGATCCATCGAATTCAGAGCGACCGATCTGTACAAACCCCATTTTCTTATAGAATTGCGCGGCTCCAGCATTCTGTTCATTGACATCCACCTTGAGATGGTGTCCTTTGAGTTTGACGGTATGTTCGATCAGAAGACGCCCTACTCCCTGTCCGTGCTGGCTTGGATCGACGAACAACATCTCAATAAAGTTATTTTGTAACCCGATAAAACCGACAGGTTGTTGCTCCGTATCTAGAGCTTCCCATACCTCGACTTGCCGTTCCTGCAATATTTTGCTTACCATTTCTCGGTAGAACTGAATGTGATGCTCTTCCAAAAACGTGTGTGTTGCCCGAACAGCTCTCTCCCAGATCTGAAACAGCTGCTCATGATCTTGTTCACGATATGAAACGATAACCATCTAAACCTCTCCAGTCTCTCTTTAGCTAGTGATTTATGTCTTCCGGCGAAACGTTACTGCTGACTTCGCAGGCAAGCTGTAGTGAAATTCCGTTCCCATCCATCACCACTTTAAACGAGGTATCTTTCTCCCCCGTATTAGCTTCAACAGTACCATCGTTCCATCCGGATTGCGAAAAGCAACATTCTCAAGCTTGCCTTTCTCCTGATGAAATACACTCTTACAGCTCCAGGGCAAACATACTTACCGATATGCCACAATGCATAATACTCCACATTTCTATCTACCTTCCCACTCTCTGGATCAATTGTCACGACCCCTCGACATTTCTACCAACCACCATTTGTTGGTCCACCTTGTGGATCTAATGCTATGTTCCAAAGCAGCATTTGTGCCCAGTTTCGCGGTGAACTAATCATAAGGTTGGACATTTGCCAGCTCAGGTTTTCGCCAAAATCAGGGCTCCACTCTCCACCACTACATTCCGTGAGGACTTATCCGGGGGATTGATCATGGACCAGACATCGTAGAAGGATCATCGGCGTAAAAAATTACACTTGTTCAATCGCAAAATTTCCGAAATCGAACCCCTAATCGTCTACATTATTTCAATCATTAAACATTTTCCGATATATTGTAGGGTCACCTCTCCGTATGATTGAAGTGATTGATAGTTTTGGTACCTTGAAAAATTATGGATTTCTCTTTGAGCTGACTCGTGTGCTGTATACCCGTTTAGGATAAAAATTAGGGGGATTAGCCAATCATCCGCAAGGAATAATCGAACTTATCTCTCAATTTGCTTCCCACTTGCTCAGTTTTTCAATAGCCTGGGTTTCATCTGGCAGGAAGAATATATCGTTTCCATTGTTGCTTTCATAGATAAAGTCTTTAAGACTTTTGCTGGTATAGGTTGAGAAATCACCAATAATTGCAATTTTGGTCTGGTAGTTTATGAACTTTTGAAGCACTTCTCCAGCCAGACGTGTTTTCAAATCAAAAAACTCTTCACTTACTTCAGATTTGTTAATAATGATACGGTTGCAATCGACTTCATATCTGACCGTTGCCATCAGATCGATAGCGGACTGAACATCCGTGATTAACTTCTCGCTGCTTGTAACGTAAGCAATGGATGTTCCATTTTCGTTTATGTTTCTAATGTTCATCTCTTCTATTACCTCATTCCAATTCCATTATATGATCTCAAAATCTTACTCAAGGAATCAGGACTCATTCATATACAAGAACCCAATATCTCGCTCCGGGTTCGCCTTCTTCTACGACAGTTTTCCAGCCCTGCTTTTTATAGAAACGAAGCGCTTTATGATTGTCAGAGACACATTTTAACGTAACTGGTGTTCCCAGTTCGGCCACGGATTGCTGAAGCAGCTGCTTACCAACCCCTTTGCCGACAGCAGTTGGGTGTACAAACAAATTATGAATAAAACGATTAGGTACATATAATGAAGCAAATCCAAGAACTTGATCGTTTTCCTCTGCCAAAAGAATTTTTTCTTCCGATGTATCCCGGTCAAAATCTTCAAGAGACATCTCATCCGCATTGGCCCAGTGAAAGCTCTCACGACGGGAATCCAGATATATTTGTCTCAATTGCTGATAGTCTGCAATACTCGCTTCTCTTATTAACATCAGATCAATCCCCCTATTCTCCATGTCAGAGATTTAGTTTTAATTTGAGGCGGCTTCTACAATTCGTTTTGCCTGTGCTCGGCCTGTCAGTAATAAATCATCACTGAACTTTGAATCACTGACCGCACGTGCCAAAGCAACTGAACCAACCATAATGCTTACAAGTGCGTAACCGATACCTGTTTCGATTCCTGCCATATTTGTAATAAACACGATAAAACGCTGTAACTCACGGGTGTAGGTTTCCCGAATCTCCTCCGATAATTGAGAAATTTCTCCCGACAGAGCAGGCAGAATACAGCCGATCTCTGACTGATCCCGATGAAGGGGGCTTAAATAAAATTCAATAACGGCCTCAATCGGCGGCTGATCTTTATCTTTGTTTTTGTCAGCAACTCGCTGTAGCATTTCGATGGTTTCACCAATGGCAAAATGACATGTCTCCATCACAAGCTGATCTTTGTTTTCAAAATGGGAGTAGAATCCTCCATGTGTCAGCCCCGCCCCTTTCATAATATAGGGGAGGCTGATATTCCGAACGCCATTGGTTCGAAATGCTTTTGCCGCGCTGCTGATAATATGTTTTCGGACTTTGATTTTGTGCCCTTCCGGATAAGGCATGCGTCTTCCTCTCCTTTGTTTGTATCAATAATTTTCCCCTTCATTATGAGAAAGCACTGATCTTCATTATTTGGAATGCACTCTTGTGATTTTTTAATGAATTCAAGCATCTTATCAAAATATTATAATCATCATATTATGTGGTGTCAATTCAATGAAATGCATGGTTTTTCGGAGCAGATGCAACAGAAATAGTGTATTGACTCCTGTAAAATATGATGCATATAATATATTATGATCATCATATTTCAATGCGGAGGTGCGCAAAATGAAACATTTGGAATTTGTGGATACTTTAGTAATCGGATCAGGACCGGGAGGTTATGTGGCCGCTTTACGCTCGTCGCAGCTTGGCATGAAGATAGCTATTGTAGAGCGTCAACAGATCGGCGGCGTATGTACACATACGGGTTGTATTCCTTCCAAAGCGCTGATTGCAGAAGCAGAGCGATTTAACATGCGCAGACAATGGGGTCCTGTTAACGGGGAAAATGCTTATGAAGAGGCTCAGGTCTTCAAGCAGGCTGTGGTGAATAAGCAGTCTGGAGGTGTGCAATTTTTGCTGAAAACGGCGGGTGTTAACGTTCTGGAAGGTGAAGCCAGCTTGATTGATGCACATACCGCACGTGTATATCATGCTGATCACGGCGAGCAGCAAATAAGCTTTAAACATCTCATTTTGGCAGTAGGGTCCCGTCCGATTGAAATACCTTCTCTTCCCTTTGGCGGCCGCATCCTGTCTTCCACTGAAGCACTGTCCCTGCCTCATATTCCTGAAAGTCTTGTTGTCGTTGGCGGCGGTTATATCGGAGTGGAGCTGGGTCAGATGTTTGCCAGATTTGGAGCCCAAGTTACGATTCTTGAGGGCGGCGAGCAAGTGCTGCCTGGATTTGAAGGAGAGCTTGCAGCACCTGTCATTCGGCAACTGAAGCAGGATGGAATCACGATGATTACAGGAGCAAAGGTTACAGGTGCCGAGCAGCATACCAACAGTATTGATCTGCACTATATACATCAGCATGAGCAGTGTGTTGTTCGAGCTGAATATGCCCTGGTTACGGTTGGCAGAAAACCGAATACCGACGGGGCATTGGGTCTTGAACATATCGGCTTGACCTCTACTCCACAAGGACTGATCGAGATTGACGCTCAGTGCAGAACATCCATCCCGCATATCTATGCAATTGGTGATATCGTTCAAGGGCCTGCTCTGGCCCATAAAGCTTCGTATGAAGCAAGGATTGCAGCAGAAGCAATCGCAGGCGAACCCTCTGTGATCGACTACAAGGCCATTCCGCTGGTGGTATTTTCACATCCGGAAATAACGAGTGTTGGGTTAAGTGAAACGGCGTGTAAGCAAAAATCGATTCCGGTTGTCGTTGGAAAATCTGTTTTTTCCATTAATGGCCGTGCCCTGGCTCTGAAGGAAACCGAAGGTTTTGTCAAGATTGTAGCTCATGCTGTATCCGGTCTTGTATTAGGTGCGCAGATTGTAGGCGCTGAAGCCTCTACCCTTATATCCGAGTTGTCCCTTGCTATTGAGATGGGAGCGACGGTAGAAGATCTGGCGATGACCATTCACCCGCATCCGACGCTGGGTGAGATCATTATTGAGGCCGCAGAGCAAGCCTGTCGGAAAATGGAAAAAAATCAAGTTTGATCAGGCAGGGTATGTTGTGCGTAAACGGTTTCAGGACATATTTGAAACAATTAGAAATAGGGAGAGATGAGTGTGAGGTTAAAATGGGGATTGTATGCGGTCATAACTTTGATCATTATTTTGACAGGCGGTTTGTTAATTGCAAATGGTACAGATGCCGTGAGTCAGGCCGAGAATAAAAAGCAGGGAATACTGAATACGGAGCCGAATACAGCAGCATTTTACGTCGATCTCTACATTCCGGAATCGCAGATTAAGAAGTTTCGTGCAGAGCAAAAGGTAAAGGTGCATTTTCCTTATTTCGAAGAAGCTCTTATAAAAGAAGGCGTAGTGACTTCGGCAGCCCCTTCTCCTCAATTCGCCAACCTGCGCATGACGCGGGAAAAAGGACAGGCAGATGTGAGTATGTTTCTCATCAGAATATCGATTCCAGCAAGCGAAGAACTGCTTCCGGGTATGACTGCGGAGGTGCAGCTTGATGAAATCACTGGCTGATGAATGGCAACATCTACGCGGGAGTAAGTGGATCATTATTATTTTTGCTGCTCCTCTGATTGCTGCTGTATTTTTCGGGCTTATGTTTTCCCGGAATCAGCTGAGCGAAACACCTGTTGTGGTGGTGGATGAGGACCACTCTTCCTATTCGAGACAGCTCATTGAGAAAATCAATGCTTCTCAATCTATGGAAATCACCAATGTATTTCCCAATCGACTCTCTCCCGATACGCTGCTGGCGAATGAACAGGCTGTGGCAGTCATCCTCATCCCGGACGGCTTGCAGCGGCGAAAAGACAAGGGCTTGTCCTCAAGCATCGGGATCTGGATGGACAATACGATGCCTTCCAGCCTGAGCGGAATTCGGCCTGCAATTCAGGAAATAATAACGACCGAGAATATGACGCTTGCTCTAACACGTCTTACTCAAACCGGACTAGATATGGAATCAGCCCAAAATTTGGTGTTCCCTCTATCTCTGGTGCAGCGCATGTTATATAACCCAACCTCAAGTTATATGGGTACGATGGTGATTGGATTCGTTAATATCATTATTCTGATGCTCACGACAGGTGCGGCTGGAGCGATCACATCCCGCCTTCGGCAAGAAGGCAAGCTATTGTCTGCGGGAAATTCCCCCTTCCAGCTTTGGATTCGGGCCCTGCCTTATGCGATATTATGCACCTGCTCCTCTCTGCTTAGTTACGGGATGTTAAAGCAGGTGGGGCATATGCGATTTGAAGCAGCTCCTTATATCTTTATCTTTCCTTTACTGCTGTATTCCATGGCATTATGTTTGCTTGCGATGCTGCTCGGATATTCTGTTCCAGACGTGTCCAAAGTCGGTGCACGAATGAGTCTCATCCTGTACCCTTCATTTCTCGTAACGGGTATTCAATTAACACCGCTTGCGTTTCCAACGTTCTTTCAAGTTACAGCTTGGGCTCTGCCTATGAACTGGCTCAATCGTATGATCCGTGGTATGGCCTTCCGACACGGTGAATTGGGTTTTTACAGTGTAGAGCTGGGGGCATGTATTTCGATCATTGGTATTGCTTCATTAGGCATCGGGTTATTGCTGCGGCGAGAGTCGCGGTTGCACTCGTTGAATCTTGAAGCTGAAGCCCTTTAGCATGAAAAATCGCCGCAAGCCTAATAGAACATAGGCTGCGGCAATTTGTGCTGTGAAAGCTAGTGACACCTGTTACGGCGACTTGTATCTTCTTGGTTCTTTTACGGCTTATGAGGTGCCTCTGCAGCTTTTCTCCCCATAGACATGGACAGCTGTACACTAATCATCAGCACCACGATGACCAGCATAGCCATGATTGAGGCGTTGAAATGTCCGCTGAGATCAAAGATCCATCCGATAACAAGCGGGCCGAAAGCACCCATAATATAACCTCCCATCTGTGACATCGCCGACCAGGTTCCCGCTTCCTCCGCCGTGCCCGTTTCCACAATAGGCAGCATCAGTGCCAGAGGAAATAATCCACCAGCACCTACACCCAGAAAAAGTACGGCTGAAAGCATTGGAACAGGTGACAAAAGTAATGCTAGACCAATGAGTTCGGACACACTGCACAAGACCAGCCACCGTTTGAGCTTCCCTGAGCGATTCACAAGATTTGGAACGAGCAGCGCAACAGGTACTTGACTCAGTGTGAATAAGGTGAGCAGCATCGCTGCATCTTGTGTGCTGTATCCAAAGCTAAGGGCAATTGGTGAAATCCAGGCCGTCAAGCTATAGAACATGCTGGCCATGAACCCAAAAAATAAGGTGAATTGAATCGCCTTTTTGTTGCCAAGCGGCAGTCTGAGACGTTGTGCCTTGCTGTTTGAAGGTAGTTTTTTTCGAATAAGTGCCATCCAGAAGATTAGAGCGATGACTCCAAGCACAGCCCAGCAGGACAAGGCCATTGAAAGATTATGCTGACTATGATTATAGATGGGAATGGTTAACCCTGATGCCAGTGCTGCACCAATGGTCATGGAGACGGAATAGATACTGACAATGCCGGGGCGGCCGGGAAAGTACTTTTTGATAAAACTGGACAGCAGCGGGCCAGCGAAGCTGATCCCGATCCCTCCGCACAAAGCGGTAACCAGCAGTATAGTGACAGATCGATCTGCACCGCGTAGTGCAGTAGCTAATGTGATGAGAAGCAGCGATATAAAAAGGGTTCGTTCCAGACCCAACCGCTGACTTAACGCTGTGGCGGCCGGGGCAAACAGTCCCATACACAGGACAGGCAGTGTTGTCAAAAGGCTTGCTGTCAACGCGCTTATACTGAGCTCGGATTGAATCATACCCATCATGGATGCCACTGAAGTAATGATAGGACGCAGGTTCAATGCCGCGATAAATAGAGCAAATAAATAGAATGTTTTTTTCACCGTTCTCTTCCTCCTGAGTCTTGTTGAAGTCACTTTGAGTATAAGTCTGCCTTTTTCATTGATCAATCCAATAATTCGTATTATTATGATAGTAAAATACTATGATAGGTGGAGATGATAAAGATGGACACCCGAAATATAACGTATTTTATGGCAGTCTATGAGCATCTTCACTTTACGAAGGCGGCAGAGATTTTGGGCATTTCGCAGCCTACGCTGAGTCAGCAGATTCGTCTGCTGGAAGCGGAAGTGGGCATGCCGCTTTTCGATCGGATTGGCAAAAAGGTAGTTGCAACCGAGGCTGGCAGGCTGCTTCACCAATATGGCATGAAAATGCTTCAGGCTGAAATGGATGCCAAAAGTGCGATTAAAGAGCTGTTATCCGAGAAACGTGGAACCGTTCGGCTGGCTGTACTGCCCTCCGATCTTGATTTTCAGCTCGTTCCGCTCTTTATTGAATTCAAGATGATGTACCCCGACACCAAGCTGCAGGCCTTTTCAACGATCTACGTCCGGGACGAAGTACTGGCACATAAAGTGGATCTAGGTATTGGGCTGCGTGGTCCCATGGATAAACGACTGGTGCAGATTCCGCTGGGAAGTGAGCCATATGAACTGTTTGTTCATTCATCAAGTGAGCTGGCGAAGAAACAGGAGGTCACCCTTGAGGAATTGGCGCAACTGGCTCTGGTGATGTACCCGAAAGGGTATTTGGGTAGAGATTTGGTGGATGAGGTTTGTCGGGAACAAGGCCTGGAGTTAACTACAGTTATGGAGGCAGGGTCCGCATCTTCCCTGCTGCAGTTGGTTGCCGCTGGCATTGGTGCCACAATTCAGCCGAGAGAACTGTTAAAACAGCATTCGGGCTGGGAAGATATCGTAACGATACCGATTGCTGGACCTGCACCTGTTCGTCACATGGAGCTGACATACTACGCGGACCGATTCATCAGCAAAGCGCAGCAGCAGCTGTCGGAATGGCTGATTGAATTTTTTAAATCCAAAACGGGCTGAGATGCAGCAGAATCGTTTGGTAGCCTTTGGAGAATAGTGAAAATCAAAGAGAACAAGTGAGGTTTGCTTATGGAGAAATCGAACGAAGTATTTGCAGTTTCGGAGCGTCTGGTAATTCGGCAGTTCGGTATACACGATGTGCAGCCCTTCTATCAATACCGGTCTAATCCAGAAGCTTCCCGTTTTCAATCCTGGGAAAATTATACGCTTGAAGATGCTGAAGCATTTGTCAGCAAACAAATGGCAACTTCCCCTAATCAGCCTGGGACGTGGTTTCAATACGCAATTGCTTTGGGTACGTCTGATCGATTGATTGGGGATTGCGCCATTCATACAATCGGTGCCGAACCTCGAATTGTCGAGCTCGGATTCACTCTCGCACCTGAGTACCAAGGAAAAGGATATATGCATGAGGCACTTTGTGCCCTGCTTGACTATGTTTTTGGCTCGCTGAATAAACATAAAATGATCGCTTTTACCGATGTACGCAATACAAAATCCATTCAATTGCTTGAACGCCTAGGCATGAGACTTGAAGGGCATTTGCTCGAAAACTATATGATCAAAGGCCATTGGGTAGATGAGTATCAATATGCGGTTTTGCAATCGAAGTGGTTAAAAAAACGTCAGTAATATTGTATGAGGAGCCTATTCATTATAAAAAGCAATCGTATTTTAAAGTTCTAATGGGGTGATTACTTTATTCGGTACCCATCCCTTCTCACCCTGACGGGTGACCACGAGACTGTATTCCACATAATATGTTGTGTATTTATACGAATATTCTATCAAAATGTTATACAACTATAAATATGACTATGTTCATTTTCTCTATAGTGAGTGATGCTTAACAATAAGATGGCCCTGGTGAACAAAGGAGTTATCTTTTACAAATATTCAAATCATAATATTTACGCGTTCCGCCAAAATCCTGCACACAAAAACCGATATAGATTCTAGTGAACCGGATATACTCCGGGGATTTCACCACACAGATGTTTAATATTCGTCCACTTACCAGCTTGAATTCCTGATGAATCATCGTCTGACGCATTGTCTTGGCATTATTCAGTCAGCCCGTTTTCTTCATGATGCTTCACCCCAATAGAGATAGTCCTGAGTATCGTAATATAGGAGTAGTTTTACCATTTGCTGCAGATAATCCGGAGCGAATTCAAAACAGGTTTCGGTTTTGCACTCAAAAGCCTGGAGTCTGAGGATACCATGCTTTGTCTATATGCGTTGACCTCATCGACTCATCCCTTGCAAGCGTAAAAAGCTAGAAGGTTCCGTCAGAGTATGCTAAATTTGGTCTGTTTTAAGCTTGCATCATCAGTTTTCGCGTCACAAACACCGCTTTTTTTACATACACGACTTTTTTAGATTATTGATGCTTCTGCTATACTACAACTGGCCGTGTTCTGGAATATCGATGATCGAGAGGCAGCCAAAAGTGTAGCGCCTGCACTCTAGGGCAAATCCCCCACTACGGCCAAATATACTGCACCCCTGGGTCCGCCAAGCTATCACGGATATATAACGTTGTTCCTGGTCTCCTCAACAGCGCAGTGGTCGCCTTGACTTCCTCCTGACTCGGGGCAATTAGATACTTCTTCATTAATGCTGCAAAAGGATTTATTAATACGCAGTAGGCCCTTCAATCTTTTTGCTTCGTCGATTTCGTATAACAAGAGTTATGCGTAATTTAAAAGAACAATAGATTTAATGGTCTACTCCTCTTGCTGTATTCTAACAAATGTAGCTTGTCTACGCTCTTCATAATCCGGACCAGAACAAACTAGGAAGGGTTTTGCGTGCACACAATTTGGAAAGATGCTGTAAGTTTGGATTAGTCCATGTACGCGTGAAACTATATGGGACTGCTATCAATTTCTATACAACCAATTCCACTATGGGAATATTCTTATCTAAATCCACCTTAATCAAATAGATCCACTCTTTATGATTTTATGAAGTTATTCTCTTCACTTGTACCATTGTAGGATCACCAGATAGAACAACAATTAATTCAATCCCCCCAATTCGTGATGATGTGTATTAGTGAATTAATGGTGGTACACGCTACATTTTTTCTTGTGCGCACTGAAAAGACTACCGAGATTAACTCAGTAGCCTCAACAGCAACTTAGTATGAACTTGCAAATTTCATTCGACCAGCTTAGAGATCACCTGAGCGCATTCAGCGCGGTTCATGAATTCAAGTGGTATGAACCGGCCCGAACCGTGTCCTGTGAACAAGCCATTATTGATTCCTTTCTGTACTGCAGCGGATGCCCAGGCTGAGACTTCCGCTTGATCTGCAAGCTCGGCTTGCGCGGCAGCCGTTAGT
>NZ_ASRY01000026.1 GCF_000520815.1 Paenibacillus maysiensis
AAGGCTACGGCGTAGCCGTAGCGGCGAACAAGCTGGAGCTGCCTGTGATGGAAATCCGCACGATTTCCAATGCCGTGGGTCCACGTGACCGCGCAGCTTGGCGGATCAAAGAGGCTTTGCAAGCGTTGGAAGCCGCATTCTCTACATTAACGGAGGTTATATAGATGCAAATTGCTTTTTCACCTTGTCCCAACGACACCTTTGTCTTCCATGCCCTGGCGCATGGCTTGATTCCCGGCGCACCTGAGCTGGACATCACTTTTGCCGATATCAACATCACCAACAATCTGGCGGTAACGCCAAATGGGCTGGATGTTATGAAAATCTCTTATGCTGCGCTGCCTTGGGTGCTGGATGAATACGCCCTGCTGCCTTGCGGCGGCGCACTCGGTCGGGGCTGCGGACCGCTCGTGCTGACCAAGGAAGACACCACTGCTCAAGGCCCGGAAGCCCTGTCCGGCAAGCGCGTAGCCGTGCCGAGTGAACGCTCCACAGCCTATCTCCTGTTCCGCCTGTGGGCGGCCAAGCATGTGCCGGGAGGGGTCGGCGAAATTGTCGTGATGCCGTTCGACCAGATCATGCCTGCTGTTCGTGACGGACATATGGATGCCGGGCTGGTTATTCACGAGGCACGTTTCACGTATCCATCCTACGGTCTCAGCAAGCAAGTGGATCTGGGCAACTGGTGGGAGGAAGATACAGGTCTCCCGATTCCGCTTGGGGCCATTATTGCCCGCCGTTCTCTGGACCTCGATGCGATTGCAGGCTGGATACGCGCCTCTGTCGAGTATGCTTGGAAGCATCCCGAGGCCTCAAGCGAATATGTATTGTCCCATGCACAGGAGCTGTCTCCGGATGTGGCCCAATCGCATATCGACCTGTACGTGAACGACTTCACCGCCAATCTGGGCGACAGTGGATACGCAGCCATCGAAGCACTGCTCGGACGCGCCGCACAGGAAGGACTTGTTCCTTCGTTTGATTTAGCCAAGCTGCGCCTTGCGTCCACCACCCGCTAACGGACCGACATTGCATGTTTTCCTGCTGAATAGAGCAGTTTAAACATATAAAACCTCCCGAACGAGCACATTGCCTAGCCATGCGCCCCATTCGGGAGGTTTTATGATTTCATATTACGAATCATCATCCAGACTTGCTTGATCCTTATTCTTAGCTCTGCTCCACGACCTCGGTCTTAAACACGTTATCCAATTTGGTACCCAATCTTTTGACCAGTGGCACCTTAATATCCCGGCTCAGCTCCTTGAAAAAAGCGTCCATGTCACAATTAATCTTATCCAACACGACCTTTACGGTGCCCTCTGCCAAGATCTGCTGATTCAGATCCTCCGGTACGGTAACCGAGATATCATACTTCTTGCTTAACGTTTTAATGTAGCGGGTAAAGATTTCGATAAGCTCCTCATTGTTGAACTTCTCGACTGCAACTTGCCCTTTGTTCGTAAATTTCAAATTCACTCTCACGTTAGCATATCCCCTTTTCCTTTTGTCCATTTATTTTGGATAAACGTTGAACCTTACGAGGCTCTTCAAAGAAAGGGCCTTACCGGTCGTTTTAGACTCTTGTCCTTTGATATACTAAGTATAACACATTAAGTCCGTTTTCATTTCCCAACTTGTCGTTTTATGATAAAAAATGATACAATTTGCGCATTTTCAGCATTAATTCTTTCTTTTCATGCCAATCATTAGGAAGATTTTATACATAAATACACAAAAAAACGCCTATCTCGCAAAAGAAAGACGTTTCCGTATAGATGCTTATGCAGTATGGATTTACAAAGGCTTTGTACATTCCCAACCATGTGAACGATACTCACGTACCGCATCCCGTACATCCTCAATATCATCGGTGTGCAGCAGAACCGCAGGTAAAATCACCCAGTATTCATTCTCTGCCAGATCAATAAATACATCCTCGACGTCATAATATTGCATATCGCCAAAAGCCGTATCCCTGATTTTCTGTCCGACCAAAGGTGTAAAATGGGAATCAAATGTTTTGATCACCTTCGTATATTCCTTCACGCCCGTTGCTGAAATCTGCTGTGAAATAATGACGCTCAATGCTGTTTACCTCCCGTTAAGGTTTGTACGAACAATAGCTTTCATCATATCATCGCTCCGTCCATCCTTGCAATTCCTTGCTCCCTTCGTTTTGTCAAGATCCCAAAGACCAGACCCAGGATACCTAACACAAAATGAGGAAGTGCAAAACCCACTAATATCCCCAGAGAGCAAACACCCAGCCCTACGGCTCTGATTGCTCACTCACTGTAGGCGTTTGTGTATCCATTCCCTTAGCTCCCCCGCTCATCTGGCAAAACTCAAGAAAGAAATTCATTCGCCTTCTCCCGATGGGCCGGCTTGATATGCATGTCCAGCACTTTTAAGGCCGCCAGAACGATACCCGCATCATCCGTAAAACCCAGCACCGGAATGACATCCGATATCGCATCCAATGGAGAAATAAAATACGCCAAGGCCCCGAAGGCCACCCCTTTGGCATAAAGAGGCGTTTCAGGATCTATCGCACAATAGTACATGGCCACCGCATCCTTCACAAAAGGAACCTTCCCGGCCGTGGATTTCACCTTTTTGAAAAATCCCTTTTTCACCTGTTCTTCCTGCTTCGGATCATACTTGGCTTGGGTTACGTCAAAATCCTTCATAAGGTACCTCCTATTTCTGACTGGCAAGCTTGAAAATTCCACCTTCCCGCTTTCCAAGTTCATAATTTTGTACCGTCATTTCCACCTTCGTATTTTTATCCCATACCGGAAGCTTGTCCGACGTACCATACTGTTTCATAGCTATGTCTATGACTTCCTCCGCCTTCTTCGTCAAAGTAGAAGAAGCCATATTATATTTACCATAACCTTGATAAGCCCCCCCAAAACCAAGATTCGGTTGATTGTTCACATTTAAAAGCACACCCTTCAACGTACCATTCTCTGCTACATCAAAGGTCACTTTTTCCAATACAAAATCATCAGTAACGACAGAAGTCTGCTCCAATGCATGCGATATGGATGACAGGTTGGCTGCTAATCTAACCTGTTGCAGCAATGCTTCCGTATCCTTTTGCTGCTTTGTCAATGCTTGCGTTGTCTTGTTGAGTGAAGCATTCGCTGTAGTTAAAGTATTTACCTTCGTGTTCAAATTATAATTCCATAGCGCTAAAGAAATACATCCTAATACAGCTATGCCTGAAATGACCGTGGCTACGACTACAAGCTTACGAGCAGAACCCTTTTGCGGCTCCACAGACTGAGTATGACTGCTTAATTCCCCCATAACAAACTTCCTCTCTATTTATATAGTCATATTTTACTATGACCCCCTTTTATAATCTAGTATATTCTTCCTGCATTCTCATTCTCTATTCATTGGTACAGGATTTCGTTTCGTGGGCCATTGAGCTTCGGTTGCCCCGTTTTCCCGGTAAAGCCGTATTCACCAGATACACACTGCCCGCGATCAGCACCAATCCCACCACGAATGTCAGGGTAAGCGACTCCTTGAGCATCACCATACTAAAGATCGTAGACAGCACCGGAATCATAAACGTATAGGAGCCGACAGTTCCTGCTTCTCCGTTTTCGATCAGCTTAAAATAAATCATCCAGCCCATCGCAATCACGAATACGGATATAAACAGCAAGATAGCGATAAAGGAGGGGCTCCAGTGAATATCGCTCCATTTCTCCGTCGTAAGTCCAATTCCATTAAGTATAATCCCCCCAAAAATGAGCTGCATCGTCACCGCCCAAATGGAGTCCAACTGCTTGCTTTTTTTCTTCAAATAAATCGTTCCGAGTGCCCAGGACAATCCAGAGGCCAGCCCTAACACAATACCCAAGACGGACAAATGCCCTGCCATCCCGCCGGAGCTAATCACAATTATCCCGCCAAAGCCGATAACCAGTCCAATGACCTTCATCGGAAACATGCGCTCACCCAACCACAACCAGGAGAACAATCCAAGCAAGATCGGCTGTAAGAATACTAAAGTGGAAAATAACCCGGCAGGCAAATATCGTAGCCCCACCGTCTGAAAGCCATAGTAGCCTGCAATATTAAATATCGCCAGAACGAGATACGTCCACGCATTCTGTCTCAAACGCAAGGTTTCCCTGTGACGCATAGCGAACAGAAGCAGGATTAGCCCTCCCAGCAACGTACGTATGCCTGAAAATAAAATAGGCGGTGTATCCGGCAAAGCCAGCTTGGTCAACGGCCAGTTAATCCCCCACACCATCACTAATATCAATACAAGCCACAGCGTAGCTTTAGGTGTTAATGTTTTCATAGATATCTTCCTCTCCCCTAGCGATGATCATCGCTCATTTCATACGGCTATAGTCATTTACAGCCATTTGCAAAGCTTTACTTTATTAGCGTATACTGTGGGCACTAATAAATAAAATGAATGTTTTCGATAAGGGAGATAACTTTTCGATTATGACCATTACCCAAATCATGATCTTTGTCCGCGTAGCTGAAACGCTAAACTTTACCCAAACTGCCCATGAGCTGCATATGACACAACCCGCAATCAGCCATGCCATCGCCAGTATTGAGAGTGAGCTGGATGTCCAGCTATTGCTGCGTGACCGGAAAAAAGGCGTGCTGCTGACAGATATCGGGCAAAAGGTACTGCTGCAATTTCGCATGATACTGCAAAGCATGGAAAAGGTAGAGCAGCAGGTCGCAGCCGAAAAAGGGCTGGACGTTGGCACAATCACCATCGGAGCTTTCCCTTCGGCCTCCGCCTATTTTCTGCCCCCGATCATACATCATATTCGTCAGCATTACCCGAACCTCATATTCGATCTGCATGAAGGCTCCACGAATGAGGTTAAGGAATGGCTGCATAACCGAGAGATTGAAGCAGGTATCATTCTGCTGCCAGATCCGCAGGTGGATGTTATCCCTTTATGTCAGGATAATATGGTTATTCTCCTGCCGGACGGTCATCCTTTGCAATCGCAAAGCAAAATCGCCATTCGAGACTTGAACCAGCAGGATATGATCTTTTGTAAAGGCGGGCATGAGGTTGCCATTATGGAAGGCTTCGAGCGTGAACAAAGCCAGTTGCAGGCACGTTTCACTACTCACAATGTCACCACCTTGGTCAGCATGGTTCGACAAGGACTAGGCATGGGGATCGTCTCTTCATTCTCCTTGTCCACATTCCCTCATGGTCTGACCGTCAAGGAAACCACACCCCTGATTACACGCCAGATTGGTATCGCCGTGCCATCCCTGCACAATGCTTCTCTGGCTGTACAGTTATTTGTGCGCACCGCACAGGAGTTATTTACGGATGTGAAAAATTAGGAAGCATTAGTAACGAGATTTTGGCAGGTGTATAATGTTCCTTAAATAGTGACTGAGATCGTTATGATCTTATATTTGTAAATCACTTTGGACAGATGTTGAACAAAGAAGCGAATCTGGAGGCGCATCGTTCAGGTGTTTTACATTTTACGGATATTCAAGTTCTGGACCAAAAGGTGATCCTGCTGGATGGTACTGCGGTAACTGTGACGCGAGTTTCTTTACGAGGAACGGTAGGTAATGAACCCATTGAAGATGAAATGTGCTACACCCGTGTTTGGCACGATATGGATGGGGCGTTGAAGATCATTTCAGGGCATTGTAGCTTGGTGAAATAGTTAAGACTAACACCATTTGTGGAAAAAAAAATAGCACTATGCTATACTATCAACAAAAGCTGTATCACGTACTATGTGTCATATAACATATGATATGTGGGTAAAATAAGAATAGTCGCGATGTTCCACCATCGCGACTTTCTGACAAAGGCCGGTGGGCGACCACGGCGAGAATTTCATACTGCGTACGAAAAACCACCGGATTGCTAGGAGGCCAAACCTATTCCCGGTGGTTTTTCCTGTCTTTACGTGATTGTTTCCAGGCTTGAACCAAAGCCTTTAGACCAGTAGTAATACTGACCAACTTTAGCACAACGTCAAGAATCTTCACGATTAGATCAAATGACACGGCGTCACCCCCTCTCGGGCTAGCTTCGCCGTATCTTCCCCACCGGTTATTTTGTCCAAATTATTATAGCATAAATGGGATAATTGGAATATAGAAGGAACCATAAGAAAAACAATACTGGCTTACAGATTTCCCTTTGTTTTCACGAGGTTAAGCTCAACATGACTTCGACCATGTAGCCATAGCAGTTCATCCAGTAAAAACCTCAATCCATCCTTACTACGCAAACGCTCGATCAGCTCTGTAGCAACCTCCATGATCTCACGTTGTACATTCTCTGCTAATTGTAGCCCCCCACTTTCCCCATCCACATAAAGATACGGATGATCCGGTTGTTCTACCTTTCTTACATGTCGCAGACACAATCTCCCATGTTCAAGATAAAAGAAATAGCTACGCTCATACAAAACTCCCTCAAATAATTCGTACATATGAGGATCATCATCAGGTCCATATACCATGGCAACTCTTTTCAATTCAACAGATTCGCTCATAATTAATTCCGCTCCTTCTGTATTCATTAATCTTGTCAATGAAGCACACAATGTTATGTTTATATGTATTTAATGTACGACTTCTTATACATATAATACACTTTCACACGTAAACTTTCAACACTTATCGAATAAAATGTACGCATTATTGTAATTTAAGTTTGACTTCTATAAGATTTGAGTACATATAATAAGTTGAGGGGGATTGCTCATGGGATTGAAACCAAGTTATAAACCAATGGAAATCACTCTAATTAAACGAGATAAAACACGAACTTACCTTCGCACTCAATTAGGAATATCACCATCTACTTTGGCGAAAATGTCTAATGGGGAATTTGTAGCTATGAGTGTCATTGCACGCATTTGTGAGGAATTAGACTGTAGAATTGAAGAGGTTGTAGAGTTTATAGAAAAAGAGCACTAGCCTTTTTGAAGAGGATAGCGCTCTTCCTTTTTATTAACTATATTTTCCTATTGTTAATCTACCCTGCTGCATAAGGAACCGATCAATTAGTTCTATTTTTTGCTATATAGTAAGAAATGTACATGAAAAACGGAGAAGACGGAATGGTGCTGTACAAGCGAAGCGGTCGCTTTTGTCCCCGGATTTCTACCCAATTATAAGCTTTATTCAAGAAATCCGGGGGCGGTGGCGATGGGAAGCACCATCCGTCTGCGGAGTGGCACTAAAGTAACTTTTAAGTTCCATTTATATATTCGATCTTTTGATTGGTTGCTTCATTGCCTTATAAGTCATGCGAGAGTAATCACTTATAATATAATGGAGAGTGATAAAATGGATTTTATAAATCGATTTGCACAAAACAAAACATAAATACCTCAGTACTCTTTTTTGCATGTTTAGTTCTATATAGTGTTTTTTCTGAGATTGAAATTAAACCCGTAGCACTCTTACTTTTTACAGTTGTATTTGCCTTTTTTAATGCCCTGAGTAAATTTGTCCAATCCACACGTAGTGATAATGATCATTAAACACATTCAAAAAGGCCTCTATAGCAATATAGTACGCAACTATACCGCTATAGAGGCCTTCATTTATAGTTGAATCTTTTCTTTGCTTTCGTCTGATCATCACTTCGATTGCTTTGTGGCTTCGTACAAACGCTGTAAAATGGTAACCGCTTCAGCCCGTGTGACTAGCGCTTTGGGGTGAAGGTATCCATCATTGGCGGTAAGGACGCCCATATTAGTCAGGGTGTAGAATGCTTCTGCCTTTTGAGTTTGGGAATCTCCATCATAATAGGGCTCCTCTTGAGTCGTGTCGATGTATATTACTGGATAGCTGAACGAGTAATTGTCATTGTAATTCGCCTGACGAATTTTTATATCCTTATACTGCGCAGCTGCAGAGATTACTTCCTTGATCTCAGGATGAAGAGTCTGATTCGTATAATCCGTCCGAACGGAAGCAATCATCATAACACCCCAGCGGGTCAGCGGTTTGTCGGGATTGATATAGAATTGATAGTTTGGATATTTGCCTCCTACTCTTTCAGTGAAGCCCCAAACATAATCCCCATTGAATAATGCTGCAAAATCTTTATTCGCCCAGTGCTTACGCGCATCAACAAATTCTGAAGCTTTTCCAGACGAATGATTGATCTCTGGAAAAAGCTTGTGAAACATATTTACAAATTCCGCTTTCGTTATGGTTTTGCCTGGCTTGAAGGTCCCATCCGCATAGCCCTTGACAACACCTTTGTCGACCATCGAACGAATAGATTCAGCAGCCCACTCATATTTTGTCCCGTTCACATCAGTAAACGTATTTGCCGCGAATGCGGATTGACTAAAAAACAGTGCCACCGCAACCAGCGGAGTGATAAGCCATTTCTTTTTCAACATCTCTTTCCACTTCCTTTAGGTAAAATTTATGTAGAACATAGTTCTCCAAACTCCATGTTATATCGGCATTTCAAAAGCAAATGATGATGATGATAGACAGAAAAACAACACAAAAAACGACCTCCGCAACGAGTAAAATCCCGTCACAAAGGCCGTATCCGCAATCCCGAATACCTATTCCGCTAGGCTAACGCATCTACCTCCGAACAGATCAACAGACCACCACTCGAAAAACATTAATTAACAAGGCTCTTCGTTCGGCTTCCCTGCATCCGTAGCTGTACGGAAGCTTGAACCGCAACCACAGGTAGCGATTGCATTCGGATTATGAATGGTAAAACCGCCTGACATACCGGACTCTTCAAAGTCGATTTCCAGACCGTCCAGGTAGCGGATGCTTTCTTTTTCCACTACAATCTTCATATCCTGTACGTTCATATATATATCCTGATCCGTCTCGTTGTCATCAAAGCCCATGGCATACGAGAATCCAGTGCAACCACCCGGCGTAACACCCAGACGCAAAAACATATTCGGCGTTTCCTGCTGCTCCAGCATATCTTTCAAGCGCTCGGCAGCGGAATCGGTGATGTTAATCATGACTTCATCCTCCTCTTTTACTTCATGTTCTCCTTCAGTATACTCCACTATTTGCAGGTGCTCAAGTCATGGAATGTCCTTCCCTTGCAGGCTAAAGGACCTGTTTTTCTGTTCGTTTGTATTGAACACCTGTGAGGTGAGGTTTATAATAGGTGAGGAGTGTGTAAAAGAAACTGTCGGAAATTTGTCATTTCAAAGGCGATATTTTGAGGCATTCATCATTGTAGCCTGGCATTGTAATATTTTTCACATATCATATATCCGCGCTGCCGGATTCTTACCGACGGAACGGGACATCCTGTGCGCATTAAGCGCTTGTGCCGCTTATAGGGCGTACAGCCTCGCACAGAGCAACTTGAAGGAGGAATAGGCATGTCCACATTAGCTACACCCTTTACAGACCGCAGAATGGCGGAGATTGTAGAAAAGGTACAGAACGGCATCCGTTTGAACCTTGAAGATGGTATATATTTGTACGAAACTGACGATATTCTCACACTGGGTCAGTTGGCTAACGAAGCGAATTTACGCAAGAACGGAAAAAAGGTTTATTTTATTGAGAACATGAGCCTGTACTTCACCAATGTATGCGAAGCGCACTGCGCGTTCTGCAATTTCCGCAAGGATCAGGGGGAGGACGGCTCTTATACGTTGTCCGGGCAGGAAATGATTGATTATGTTGAGCAACACATCCATCCGGGGGTAAGAGAATTTCATATCGTCGGTGGTCATAATAATCATGTGCCTTTCCAATACTATGTAGACTCATTGAAGGCGCTCAATGAAAAGTATCCCCACGTTACACTCAAAGCTTACACCGCAGCGGAAATTGACTTTTTCACACGGATTAGCGGCTTGAGCATTAAGGAAGTGCTTCAGGAACTGCAAAAGGCAGGTCTGCAAACGTTGACCGGCGGTGGCGCAGAGATTTTATCGGATGAGTATCGCCAAAAGATGCGTGTCACCAAAGCGAATGTAGATCGCTATCTTGAGGTTCATCGCACGGCCCACCATCTCGGCATGAAAACTCATACGACCATGCTGTACGGTTCGGTCGAATCGTATCAGGATCGTATTGAACATATGCTGCAAATTCGTGAATTGCAGGACGAAACGAACGGATTTATGGTATTTATTCCATTGTCCATGCAGCCGAAAAGCAAAAACGCCAACATCATGCGCCGTAACTCCGCTTACGAGGATCTCAAAACCATTGCGATCAGCCGTCTGATGCTGGATAATATCGACCATGTCAAAGCTTACTTCATTAATATTGGTCCGCAATTGACGCAGGTCGCTCTGACCTTCGGCGCATCGGACGTCCATGGTACGATTGTGCGCGAGCAAATCAGCCATGCCGCAGGTGCACTGACCCCGGCCGGATTGACCCGTAAAGAGCTGATCTGGCTGGTCAAAGGTGCAGGACGCATCCCGGTTGAACGGGATACCTTCTATAATGAAATCGAAGTTTTCGAATAAAAGTAATATCGGATTCGGATTTCCCGCGTGCATTTTATCCCCATACCTCACACCATGCAGCGTCAAGCTGCCTCGGAATTTTCTGGTCTGCCTGCCTATAGGCGGGGCGGGGAGC
>NZ_ASRY01000027.1 GCF_000520815.1 Paenibacillus maysiensis
TACTTCTAAAGTTCTTGATAACTGAGGTAGTAACGATATATCAGGCATTGTATAAGCATTTTCCCACTTGGAAACGGCTTGAAATGAAAGTCCAAGTATTTTTGCGAGTTCTTCTTGTGTAAGTCCTCTTTCTTTGCGGTATATGCTTATGTTTCTTGCTAATTTTTCCTTCATTAATCCTCACGCTCCTTCATGTAATCCAATTCTATTTGAGTTTGTTGGTACGAACAATAACCTCATATTTGATTTTTTATAATTTTCAACCACCAGTTGAGCAAAAAGATTTATGACCAATCCTATAATGTATTAGATATGTTATCAACGACTCCTTGTTTTTACAGAACACGAATAATCTCAGTCTTCTCTTAAATTAGAAAATGCTTTAAATTAGGACCTTGGTATTATTCAAGGGCTTTTTTTGTTCCATATATCCCCATGAATATGCTATAGTGTAAGAAATAAAGAAGATTTATGCAGAATTTAGTAGAAAAATGGGCTTAGATATTCCCGTTGGTCGTGGGCATATAGTCCTTATGAAAGCTGGATTATTCCAATGAGGTGAAAGTGATTGGCTAAAACGTATTATGCGGAAGGCAGACAAGTTGCTTATGTTTTGAGAGGATTATTTGTTATAGGTGGGCTTGCTATCTACTTTAATATACCTGGTCTACACTGGGGATACCTTTTTGGTATCTTACTTGGCTCTGTGATTCTGGGAGAAATTTTTGGATCAATGTGGACACGAAAGCGACGACAGAAAAAGAAAGCTGAAAAGACTAGTGGCTCAAGGAATACCGATAGGAGCAGAATTACTAGCACGAACAGTGGGGTAGGCAAGGCTAATGCGAAAACAACGAGTAAAAAGCTGACTGATGCACAGATTCTCCAAGCTGATATAGAGATACTATCAGGGACAGATTTTGAGCGATTAATGGAGCTTTATTATATAGATCAAGGTTAC
>NZ_ASRY01000028.1 GCF_000520815.1 Paenibacillus maysiensis
CTCAGGGGCGACGCCGCTGGTCACTGCCATTTTGTTCGGGGCAACCTTCTTTTTCATTCCGTTACTAGCTTATATTCCGGATAGTGCCATTGCGCCCGTGCTCATCATCATTGGCGGTCTGATGGTACAAAATGTCCGTGAGATGGATTTTAGTGATTTTACCGAGGCGTTTCCTGCATTTCTGGTCATGGTGATGATGCCCTTTACTTATAGCATTGTAGACGGGATGGCCTTTGGTTTTATTGCATACCCCGTAGCCAAGCTGGCAGCAGGAAGAGGCAAGGAAGTGCCTGTCGCATTGTATATCATTTCTGTATTGTTTGTGGCTAACTTTGTGCTTCATTCTCTGGTGTAGTAAACTCGAAGATAGGCTGTACTGTTCATACCCGCGCAGAGCGCGGGTGTTGTTGTTTGGACAAGAATGGTCAGAATTGGAAGCGAGGTTGATGTTTTATGGAAAATGAGCATCATTTAGAGCAAGATGAACAACAGGACTGGAAGCAGGAAAAGCCGGTTAAAAGACCCGATAGGGCTGGTATGGGTCGGTTTATCAAATTGATTGCGAGCGCACATCCACCCAAGGCCATTCTCACCATTGCCATGATCCTGACCCTGGTTCAGACGACTGCCGGTTTAATTGTACCGCTGATGACCAAGGGACTGATCGACGGTTTGACCTTTTCTTCACTGAACCGAATGGTCATTTTGGGTTTGCTTGGTGCTTTTGTGCTTCAAGCAGTGGCTTCGGCGGTTTCCATTTATATGCTGAACTATGCCGGGCATAAAATTGTGGCTAATTTACGCAAACGCTTATGGCATAAAATCTTGTCTCTTCCGATCCCGTACTTTGATCGGAATCGGTCAGGAGATACGATGAGTCGTGTCACCAATGATACAAGCCTGATTATGAACCTCATTACGGAGTATCTTGTCAACCTGATTTCTAATGTGATTGCAATTATTGGCGGTATTGCGTTGTTATTTTATCTGGATTGGGTTATGACGCTCATTATTATGACTATTGTTCCGCTAACAGCTCTTATTTTATTTCCGGTAGGACGGAAAATGTATCGTATTTCCAAAAAGCAGCAGGACGAGATGGCAGATCTGACCTCAGTGCTGAGTCAGGTTATCGGCGAAATCAGGCTGGTGAAGGCTTACGGCACGGAAAGCAGAGAAGCACAGGCCGGAGAGGATCGGATTTACCGGATGTTCCGTTTTGGCTTGCAGGAATCTCGTATTTTGGCACTGGTAGGTCCCATTTCTACTTTCTTGCTGACCGCTGTACTGGTTATTATTTTGGGTGTAGGTGGTGTTCGAGTCGCATCGGGTGTGCTGACCGCGGGGGATTTGGTGGCTTTTATTTTGCTGCTGTTTCAGGTAATTACGCCGATGGCACAATTCACGACCTTGTATTCACGTTTGCAAAAGGTGGTTGGAGCTACCGAGCGGATTCAGACGATTTTGGATCATGAAGAGGAGCCACTGGAATTGAAGCTGGAAGCAGCAAAAGAAAGCAGGGATATTGTGCTGCGTGATGTTGCTTTTTCCTATACCGAAGGTGAAGAGGTACTTCATAACGCGAATTTGGTAATCCCGGCTAACCGTACGACAGCGTTTGTAGGTCCGAGCGGGAGTGGTAAATCGACGCTGTTTTCATTGCTGGAGCGTTTTTATGTACCAGATACAGGGGAAATCTGTTATGGAGATGAACCGATATCGTCATATACATTATCCTCCTGGCGCTCCAAAATCGGTTATGTGTCGCAGGAAAGCTCCATGATGACCGGAACAGTCAGAGATAATATCACGTATGGCTTGGGACGGGAAGCTGATCTGGAGGAAGTGAGACAGGCAGCCACGATGGCGTACGCGGATGCGTTTATTATGGATTTACCGCAAGGCTATGAGACTGAGGTGGGTGAGCGGGGAATGAAGCTCTCCGGCGGGCAACGTCAACGGATTGCCATTGCTCGTGCGCTTCTACGTAGCCCGGATATTCTTATGCTGGACGAGGCTACCTCCAGTCTGGACAGTTCATCCGAGCATGAGGTGCAGAAAGCGCTGGCGAATCTGATGGAAGGTCGTACGACGATTGTTATCGCTCACCGTTTGTCTACGGTCGTTCACTCCGATCAGATTATCGTGCTGGACAAGGGTAAGGTGACGGGGGCAGGAACTCATGCCGAGTTAATAGAGTCCCATCAGGTATACCGCGAGCTGGCTCAAAAGCAGTTTGTGGAGATGGGGGAGAGGAGTATGGAGCGTGTTTGAGGCCGCTTCGCGTGCGATTTGATCCTCCGATCGCTGTTGCCTCTGAATTCCTCTGATTGTAATAAGACAGAAGGTTGGAATTCAGAGGCAAAGGCGAACGCTCCGCTTCTTTGGATTCAAATCACCCGCTTCGCTGGTGCCGCAAGGGTCCATACTTTATGTGAAGGGCAGGGGAAGTTCAAGAGCAAAGTTCAAGAGCAAAGTTCAAGAGCATAAGAGCAAAATATAAGAGCAGAAACAAAGGAATATTTGTGAATGAAGCTGTATGACATACAACATATAGAGTTGGCTAAAATGATGCTAGACTAAAAGTGGACACCGAGAAGCAAGAATAAAGTCAATTCATTTAGCAACTTGCTCCCATTAACGCACTAAGAAAATAAATGGGATTGACTCCGTATGAACTCATTTATATACAGATATTTAAATATTTGTCATGAATAAAAAAGTGATGTGTTTTTTGTTTTTTTTATATTGTTAAAAAGGGTTTTCGTAAGAGGATTTTTAGAAAGGAATGGGGTCAAGAATGAGCAAACCGAGAGTATTGGTTGTTGACGATGAAATCGCTATCAGAAAATTGATTAAAACGGTTCTTGAAGGCGATGGAATGGTTGTGCTTCAGGCTGAAAACGGCGTGGAAGCCATGCGGATGATTAGCGAGGAGCCATTCGATCTCGTCCTCCTGGACATTATGATGGAAAATATTGATGGCTATGATGTGCTTGGTCAAACGCGTAATATGGGCATCCATACGCCAATCATTTTTCTGAGCGGAAAAAAAGAAGACACAGATCAGATCATTGGACTTGGACTTGGGGCAGATGCCTATATTACCAAGCCATTTAGTCCTCCTGTGCTTTGTGCTCAGGTAAAGAACCAGATTAAAAGATATCGCCAGCTTCAGGAATCAAAACAACAAGCCTTACACATTGCGTTGGGACCATTTCTATTCAATCATCATACCTATACGTTTCAAAAAAATAATCAGGAAATCGCGTTGTCATCAAAAGAATTACAACTCATGAAATTTTTTATGGAGCACCCCAATCAGGTCTTCTCGAAAGAACAGCTATATCAAAACATCTGGAAAGATACGGTTGTCGATAATAATACGATTATGGTCTATATCAGACACCTGCGGACCAAAATTGAAGAAAATCCCACGAATCCGAAATATATCAAAACCGTCTGGGGAATCGGATATCGTTTTTCCGTTGAAAGATAGATTAACAATATACTTCTATTCAATTGTATACGTTCTCTTGAAAGCACGCCGATGGACTCGGGGGGCTTTTTTTTCTACGGCTGATTATTTCTCTAGCCATCCTTAATTTAGTAGTAATAAAAGGGAATACATAACTTTGGAGGGCGGCATCACAATGTCTCTAATAAAATTGTAGCGACTCTACCTCACACATACCTCTACCTCAAACATACCTCTATCTCAAAGATATTGCCAAGCCCGTCGTCTAGACTGCAAACTTAAAACCGGACACATAATGACCAGAACGTTTTTTAGTCAAACCAGGACGATGTACCGACGAACCACGGGACGCCACAGTGGGAATGAACATATTCTCCGCTGCGGTGAGTTTGTCGTGCTCGTCGAGATTCTTTAGCCGGAAGCATATTATGCAAAATGCTGAACAAGCTGTGTTAGTAAATGAGTCAACCGTAGTTTTTTTCTTTGAAAGCGCTAACATATTTTTGTCACAGGTTCTTAAAAACATTTAAGGATTACTCAGAATACTTTAAGATTTTCTTTTTACAATTTAGTTATCTCGAATCATCCAATGAGTGAAACCGTTTTACAACAAAGTCTTGTGAAAACCTGGGCTAGCGATTGATTCGAGGATAAACGCAGATTGATCATCTAGGAGGCGATCAAGTGGTCACTAATAATCTACAAGAAGCCGCAGAGCTTAAGCTACAGCCACGAACAGAGTCCAAATGGCAAAAGGTGTTGAATTACAAGATTGGAGGGGTCATTCCTGTAGGTCTTTACATCCCGTTTATGGCTGTTGTCTACTTGCTGATGAACTCCGGAAAGCTCGGTAATGACATGCCTGGGGCTGTATCTGTCATGGTATTGTATGGCTTTATTCTGGCGGAAATTGGAAAGCGAATTCCTATTCTGAAGGATATTGGCGGAGCAGCCATTATGGCAACGTTTGTTCCTTCTTACATGGTGTATGCTCATCTTCTCCCGCAGTCAGCAATTGATTCCGTTACTGACTTTATGGATAATACCAATTTCCTGTATGTGTACATCGCAATCGTTATCGCGGGTAGTATCCTTGGTATGAACCGGGAACTCATGATTAAAGCGGTCGTTAGATTGGCTGTCCCTTTGACGATTGGTTCCATTCTCGGAACAGGCGTCGGTTTGCTTACAGGTGTGGCTTTGGGAATCCCAGCGTATGATACCTTGTTTTATATCCTTGCTCCTATCATGGCGGGAGGCGTTGGTGAAGGTGCGATTCCACTCTCTATCGGCTACAGCCAAATTTTAGGTTCGACTCAAGGTGAACAATTTGCCATGATTATTCCTGCGGTCATGTTGGGTAGCTTGTGTGCTATTATCCTGTCCGGCTTGTTGAAACAACTGGGAGATAGAAAACCAGAACTTACCGGTAACGGCACGCTACTCAAAACAGGGGATAGCGATGTTTTGGGACTTGCAGAGGATAAAAACAAAAAACCGCTTGATCTTTACCAAATGGCTGCCGGAGCAATTTTAGCTATCGGATTCTTCATGGTAGGTTCCTTAGCCGCTGAGTTTGTTGGTCTGCCTGGTCCGATCGTAATGCTCTTTGCGGCATTCCTGGCAAAATATTTTGGTTGGTTGCCAAAATTCCTTGAAGACGGAGCGCAACAGATGCAACGTTTCTTTGTTATCGCTGTAACGTACCCGCTCCTGCTTGCGGTAGGTGTTGCTAAAACACCATGGGAGGCACTGATTTCTGTAATTAGCCCTGCTTATTTCATCACCATTTTTGTAACTGTATTAACCGTGGTTGTGGGTGGATATTTTGCTGGTAAGTGGATGAAAATGTATCCGGTTGAAGCTGCGATTATTACTTCTACTCGATGCAGCCAAGGTGGAACAGGGGATGTTGCGATTCTTTCCGCAGCCGATAGAATGGGACTCATGCCATTTGCCCAGGTATCCACACGTCTCGGTGGTGCCGCAACGGTAACACTTGCTATTTTCCTGCTGCGATACCTTACACACTAAGGTAGTGAAATCTTAAAAAAAATTAATAATTTGACAGGATACTTTAAGATCTTGTCATTACAATGAAGTTGTCTTGAGACACCATTTCGTAGACGAATGTGAATAACTGGTATAATTCGGAAGCGAACCAGTCCTAGTACTAGGGCTAGGGACTGATGGGCTACTAGCTCGATGGAGATGGTAAAACAGGATGAGATTTCAACGAGAGATACTGTTTCATTATCGAAGTCATTTTTCATTCATCACTAAGCTAGCGCTTCCGATTTCTTTTCTAGTTCTGCTGTGGATGGCCTATGGCTCGTATATGGACGGAGAACGTACCGTAATTGAACAGCAGCAGCAGCAATTGCTAACGATTGCCAAGTTAAACAGCACGTCTATTGAATCCTTTTTCGACGAACAAATGCACACGCTGCAAATATTGACAGGAAACCGGGAGATGTCGCTCGCCATAGCAAATAAGAATGAAGCTGTGATTGACGAAAACCTATCTGCTTATTATGCCGCCAAAAAAGATAGCATCTATCGGATTAGCCAGGTGAACCTAGAGGGGAGAGTGGTACACACATTTCCCAAGCGCACACGTAGAGATGCGATTAAAGCCTATGAATTAATCAAGGATGATATACAAAGGGTGCTGCGAGAAAAAAAACCGTTCATCGCAAGTGCCAAGCTGGAGAGGCAAGGCAATTATATTGTGCATCTGTTTCAGCCTGTTTATCTCGACGGGAAATTTCAAGGTGCGCTTATCAGTGTGGTAAATCTAAACGCTGTGTATGAGAAGCTGTTGAAGCCGATTCGCGTGGGGACCAAGGGTTATATCCATGTCAAGGATCAGCAAGGCTACTATCTCATGCACCCGAGCGAAGAAAATATCGGGTTATCGCTATCAGCGATTAAGGCTAAATACCCGGGGCTTGATTACCGCGACCTAGAGAAACTGTTCAAAATGCAGCTTACCCAGGAACAAGGCTCGGCTTTCTACAATTCGTACTGGTGGGGTGACGAATTCTATACCAAGACGAAAAAGATCGAGGCATTTTCTCGTGTTCATCTCGGTGACTCGTTTTGGGTGGTTGCCGCCGCCATGAACTACGATGATGTGAGAGAACCGATTGCACAAAATCGAATTAAAACCATTGAGATTTTTTCAATGATCGTCCTGACGTTGGCTTGTGCCGTTTATATCATCATGAGGACGAAGAAAAATAAAGAGGCTCTGGAATACGAGACGAGGTATTTGCGGGAACTGAATAACAAAAACGAGCTGTTGAGAAAAAAGGATCTACAATTGCAGCACTCGCAGAAGCTACAGTTGATCGGCACGATATCAGGGGAAATCGCCCACGATTTCAATAATTTGCTAACTCCCATCAGAGGCTATGCAGAAATCATGCTTAGCAGGATAGAACCTGCTGAAGAAATTTATGATTACGTCAGTGAGATTTATGATGCTTCCGAGAAAGCAAGATTGATAATCGAGGAAATCCTGCTATTGAGCCGGCTGGAGAGTGGAAAGGTCAAGAAAAACGCTCCGGTCAAGGTTGAAGAACAGGTCGAAGAGGCACTGGGACTCGTAAAATCCTTCCTCTCGCCCAAAGTGAATGCTGTGTTCAAAAAACGGGTAGATTCAGCCGTTATTTTTGCAAATAAAGTACAGATTCATCAAGTCATTATGAACCTGTGCAACAATGCCTATCAAGCAATGAAAACAATCGGTGGCGAACTAAAAATCATATTGGATACCTCTCCCTTGCAAGAGGTAAAAAAAATCCGCGAGAACGTCTTGGAAGTCAACGATTACGTTACTTTATCTGTCTCGGATACGGGTAGAGGGATGAGTGACGATACCTTGCAGAAAATCTTTGATCCTTTTTTCACAACCAAACCGACAGGAGAGGGTACGGGGCTTGGATTGTATATCGTCCAAAGCATTCTCGAAAAACATCAAGGATTTATTACCGTGGATTCGGAACTGGGCAAGGGTAGCACGTTTACGGTGTATCTGCCGAAAACGGAGTTTGTAGCAAAAGAGACAGAGATAAATAAGAACCCTGTGTTTACTGAACAAAAGCGTATTCTTTTGGTCGATGATAAACAGCGCGTATTGAAAGCGATGAGAAGAGGACTGGAATCGTATGGTTTCCACGTTGAGACAGAATCAGACAGTGTGGAAGCATTGCAGCGGTTTGAAAAGTCTCCAAACCATTACGATCTGGTCATTACGGATCAGGCAATGCCTTATCTGACGGGTACGGAATTAGCTGAACGTATTAAGGTAATCAACCCAAGTATGAAGATCATCCTGATTACCGGCTATGTCGAGGATCATGTGGTGGCATACAAGGAGAGATTGATCATTGATGAATACATGTGTAAGCCTGTAGCAGGTTCAGATATGGCACAAATGATTTATAAGGTTCTGTAATCCTTAAGATGGAGAGTATCTACCATCCAATTAGCAAAAGAGGTGTAGACATTGATTATTCAGCAAGTAGGCATGGCCGGTACACTGGAATCAAGCGATATTACGATTTCCATTGAGCCGAACGGGACGAAAGGTATTGAAATCGAGTTGAAAAGTACCGTAGAGAATCAGTTTGGGAACCAGATTCGCAAAGTGATTCTCGAAACATTACAAGGAATGGGCATTGAGCATGCATATGTCCGCGCGAATGATAAAGGCGCACTGGATTGCGCCATTAAGGCTAGAGTAATGACAGCCGTAAGCAGAGTGGTCGAGGGCGACTGCCGACCATGGGAGGCGGAATAGATGCAGAAACTGAGAAGGACCATGTTGTATGTTCCGGGGAATAACCCAGGGATGATCCGGGACGCCCATATCTATGGGGCAGATTCGATTATGATCGACCTTGAGGATTCCGTTTCCCTATACGAAAAAGATGCGGCGCGTTTGCTGGTTTACCAGGCTTTGAAAACCTTTGATTTCGGGGGAATTGAGGTACTGGTCAGGGTAAACCCACTCCATACGCCGTATGGCAGAGACGATTTTGAAGCGATTGTACGAGCGAAGCCAACTGCCATTCGATTGCCGAAAACGGAGACCGCCGATGACGTGATTGAGGCGGATGAATTGATTACCGAAATTGAACAAAAGATCGGCATGGAGCATGGGACAATCAAGCTTTTTGCAGCGGTTGAGAGTGGCATGGGCGCATTGAATGCGGCGCAAATTGCGGTTGCCAGCAAGCGGCTTATCGGTATCGCCATCGGAGCGGAGGATTTTGTCACAGACCTGAAGACAACGCGCTCGCCAGAGGGCATTGAGCTATTGACAGCACGAAGCCTTATATTATTTGCGGCAAGAGCTGCTGGCATTGCTGCTGTCGATACAGTCTACTCGGATGTAAATAATGAGGAAGGCTTTGCCAACGAGGTGAAGCTGATCAAACAGCTAGGCTTTGATGGCAAATCTATTATTAACCCGCGTCAGATCGAGATTGTAAACCGTATCTATACGCCAACGGAAGCAGAGATCAAAAAATCAAAGCGGATCATTGAGGCCAGTCTCGAAGCGGAGGCAAAAGGCTCAGGTGTGATCAGTCTCGACGGTAAAATGATTGACCGTCCGATTGTAGAACGTGCGCGTAGAGTGCTTGACCTGGCGGAAGCGGCAAAAATAAACGTAGAGTAAGGTGAATGTTATGCTAAACGGTGCTGGGAGAGAAATTCCTCTGGCTATTGAGGGACTTGATGCGATAACTCCCTTTGATCGCAAATCGACTTACGGGCAATTTAAAAATACAGAGCGGTTAAAAGACCGCCAGCAAAATCCTGCCAAAAACAAAATCATGGATTCGATGGAGAAAGCCATTGAAGCTACAGGCTTGCGTAATGGGATGACGATCTCGTTCCACCACCATTTCCGCAACGGGGACTTTATCTTGAATATGGTTATGGATAAAATCGCCAAAATGGGCATTCGTGATCTTGTCCTGGCAGCCAGCTCCTTGACGGATATTCATGCGCCGTTGGTAGAGCATGTGCGAAACGGTGTCATCCGCAGAATCGAGACCAGTGGCCTTAGAGGCGAGCTGGCTCAGGCATATTCCTACGGATGGTTTGATATTCCGGTGACGATTAACTCTCACGGTGGTCGCGCAAGAGCGATTGCATCAGGGGAATGTCCGATTGACGTAGCCTTTTTGGGCGCTCCTTCTTGCGATGCATACGGCAATGCAAACGGAACTTCCAGCGCAAACGAAGCTCCATCGGCATGCGGCTCCCTGGGTTATGCCATGGTAGATGCACGATATGCGCGCAATGTTGTGATGATCACTGACCATTTGGTCTCCTATCCGAACACTCCATTCGCCATTCCTGAAACCCAGGTGGATTATGTGGTCGTCGTGGATCGCATCGGTGATCAGAAGGGGATTGTCTCAGGGGCTACCCGTTACACGAAGAATCCGAAGGAACTGTTAATTGCCAAAAACGCGGCAGATGTGATTGAAGCATCCGGATATTTCGTGGATGGATTCTCATTACAAACCGGCTCTGGAGGTGCTGCGCTTGCAACTACCAGATTTCTACGGGAAAAAATGCTTGCCGCCAATATCAAAGCAAGCTTTGCGCTGGGGGGTATTACCCAACAAATCGTTGACCTGCATGAAGAAGGTTTGATTGAAAAGCTTTTGGACGTGCAGAGCTTCGACCTGCGTGCCGTAGAATCGCTGAGAAAGAACAAATTCCATCAACAAATTTGTGCGGAATATTATGCAAGCCCTGAAAATATAGGCTGCGCTGCTCACCAACTGGATGTTGTTGTGCTGAGTGCGCTGGAGATTGATCTGAATTTTAATGTGAACGTAATTACCGGGTCCGATGGGGTCATCCGTGGAGCTTCCGGCGGACACTGCGACACGGCGGCAGGCGCTGCAGTATCTATCATCGTCGCTCCGCTGATTCGCGGAAGAATGCCTGCCATTCTTGATCGTGTAAATACCATTATCACACCAGGTCATACGGTTGACGTACTGGTTACCGATCAGGGCATCGCTGTGAACCCTCTCCGCCAGGATCTCCTGGCTAGCTTCAAAGCCGCCAAGCTCCCTGTCTTCACGATCGAAGAGTTGCAAGAGAAGGCTACGCGGATTGTCGGCAAACCAGAGCCGATTCAATGGGAAGATAAAATTGTGGGTGTTATCAAATATCGTGATGGTTCCGTAATTGATGTAATTCGTCAAGTGAAACAAGGACGCTAAAATTATAAACCAAGAGGAGGAAGTATTGAGCAGCTGCTCAGTACAAACAAACTTATGAGTATAAAAGAAGCCGCCTTACAGGCACACCGCGTAAGAAACGGTAAGCTGGAAATTTCAGGGACAGTACCAGTCGTAAGTAAACAGGATTTAGCGATAGCTTATACACCTGGCGTTGCCGAGCCATGCAAGGAAATCGCCAAAGATAAGAGCAAAGCCTATGAATACACGATTAAAGGGAGCACCGTGGCGATTCTGACGAATGGGACAGCAGTGCTGGGTCTGGGGGATATTGGCCCTGAGGCAGGGCTGCCTGTCATTGAGGGCAAGGCCTTGTTGCTCAAAGAATTTGGTGGGGTGAATGCGTTCCCTATCTGTATCGACAGCACGGATCCAGACGAGTTTGTGCGCACGGTTGAAGTGATCGCCCCAGGTTTTGGAGGCATTCATCTTGAAGACATCAAGGCGCCGGAATGTTTCTATATTGAAGACAAATTAAAAGAAAAACTGAACATTCCGGTTTATCATGATGATCAGCATGGAACGGCAGTTGCTGTGCTTGCAGGGTTATTTAATGCCTTGAAACTTGTGGGCAAAAAAATGGAGGATGTGCGCATCCTCATCAATGGAGCAGGAGCTTCGGGTATTGCCACCGCCAAGCTATTGCTTGTTGCAGGAGCGAAGCGTATCGTTCTCTGCGATATTGATGGTGCCTTGGTCGAAGGCGACACCTCTCTCAATGAACCTCAGCAGCAAATCGCCAAGCTGACGAATCGTGATCAAGAAACAGGCAGCCTTGCAGAAGTCATCAAAGGCAAGGACATCTTTATCGGCCTATCGGTTGCAGATGTGATGACAAAAGAAATGGTACAAACCATGAGCAATGAAAGCATCATTTTTGCCCTTGCCAATCCGATTCCAGAAATTTTGCCGGAGGAAGCACACAAAGGCGGAGCAAGAATTGTTGCGACCGGCAGATCGGATTTTCACAACCAAATCAATAACCTGCTGGCATTCCCCGGTATTTTCAGAGGCGCGTTTGATGCCAAGGCCACGGACATCACGATGGAAATGAAATTAGCGGCAGCCAGAAGCATCGCAGATCTGGTAACAGACGGGGAGCTTGATGATACCTATATCGTTCCAGATGCGATTGACAAAAGTGTAAGTGCAGCAGTTAGCAAAGCAGTAAAAATCGTCGCAGAACAAAGCGGTGTTGTAAGAAAATAAAGACATTGTCTTTTCAGAACAAATAAACAGGATGCGCATCCTATCCTTTCGCTTGCAGAGTGTGGGATGCGCCATTCTGCTTATTCTGACTCCATGCAGAAAAACGGTGATCATTATGGCTATGTGGATGGAACATTTGCGTGAAGAGATTTTAAATCCAACCTCTGAAGACGCTCAAAGAAGGCTTCGCGATTTCCTCAAGCGCCAAGGTCTTAGAATAGACCATCATATTGAATATACGATGGAAATTGTAGATGGCAGCGACATTGCCGCTACGGGTTCCTTTTCAGGTAGTGTACTGAAGTGCATTGCTGTGGATGAAGCTTATAAAGACCAGGGGCTATCGGCACAAATCGTTAGCCATTTAGTAAATGAAGAATACAGGCGGGGAAGGGCTCACCTGTTTATGTATACAAAACCAGTAAATAAACAAATTTTCAAGGATCTCGGCTTTTATCTAATTGTGGAGGAATCCTCCAAGGCTGTCTTGTTGGAAAACCGATGGGATGGTGTCCGGCAGTATCAGCAAGAGCTTTTGCAGGAATCGGGCGATCTCGTGCCTTCGGCTGCGATTGTCATGAACTGTAATCCATTCACACTTGGACATCTGCACTTAATCGAGCATGCAGCGGCGGCTTGGGAAAAGGTACATCTTTTTGTAGTTTGGGAGGACCGATCCATTTTTCCATCAGATGTCAGATATAGACTAGTGGAAGAAGGCGTGAGACATTTGGCCAATGTGATCGTGCACAAAGGCAAAGACTATATCATCTCGGGCGCAACGTTTCCTTCTTACTTCCTCAAAAATGATGAAGAGGCAGCAAGTACGCATATATCACTAGATTTAAAAATATTTAGCCAGTATATAGCTCCGTTGCTAAATATTCAAAAACGGTATATCGGTCAGGAGCCAAGCTGTGTCTTGACCCGCAGGTACAACACGATCATGAAAAAATTACTGCCTTCCGTTGGAATAGACATAGAGGAAATACCGCGACTGCTATGGGGAAGGGATGTCATCAGCGCCTCTGCGGTCCGTAAATATATCCGTCTGGGCCAAATGGATAAAGTGAAGCAGCTTGTACCGGACACGACCTATCAGTTTTTATTGTCAGTGGAAGCTGGAGAAATCATCAGGCGGATCAGGGAGATGTCATAACATGTATTCGTATGAGGTTACCCTTGAAGAAATGCTACAGGCACGCGAAAACCGGGCAGATAGACAAAGACAACTGATCCGCAGGTACGCGGTACCTCTGATCAGCATGACGATCAATATCCCAGGACCACAGAAGTCCTCTCCAACAAGTAAATACGTTTTTCAAGAAGGCTATCGTATCTTGCTGAGTCAACTGGCGGTGAACCCAATGACACCGCTGCACAGTGAAGCGTATGATCTGCTAACAGGCCCAGAAGCATATGTTGCCGTTCAGGCAGACGCGCGAATATTGAAAAAGTTGGCTATTGCGATTGAAGATAGGCATCCACTAGGAAGATTATTGGATCTGGATGTGATTGGACCCAATGGAAGGGCAATCTCCAGAGCTGAACTTGGCTTGGGCAAGCGAAAATGTCTCATGTGCGAGCAGGCTGCGCATGGTTGCGGACGGAGTAGAGCACATGCACTTCCCGAATTGCTGGAAGCTATCAAAGCACTGGTGGACAGTTATACGCGAAAGCATCAAGTAGTCAAATGAGCATGATCGTTCATCTTCATTAAAAAATCAGGGAAGAAGGTTGTTGGTATGTATGATTGCAACAAGCTTATTATGTGAAAGCATTGGTCAACAAGCTGTCCTTGCGCTGCTAACAGAGGTCTCCGCCAGCCCAAAGCCGGGACTGGTAGATCGGTTTAATCGGGGTGCTCACAAGGATATGGACTTCTTTACGTTTATGTCTAGTGCGGTCGCACTTTCCGGCTATTTTGAAAGATGTACACAGGCGGGAGGTTCGTTTCATGGAGAGGATCTTCGTATACTATTTGCGAATCTGCGCCCCTTGGGACAGGAAGCCGAACAGGCTATGTTTGCCGCATCAGGCGGGGTGAACACACATAAAGGTCTTATTTTTTCGCTAGGAATTATTTGTGCCGCCGCCGCGTATTGTTGTACGACACGAGCAGCTGCTAGCAGACTGGATGAACAAGTCATTTGTGAGACCATTGCTCAGATGACCAAAGGTTTATGTGCGAGTGAGCTTGCATCCCTGAAAAAATCAACAGGCTTAACGGTCGGCGAACGGTTGTATAAAGAGTGGGGCATGACGGGCATACGTGGCGAGGTGGAAGCGGGCTTTCCTACCGTACGAGAATCTGCTCTGCCCGTCTATCGTGAGTTGAAGTCATCGCAACGATACCATGTGAATGATATCTGTGTTCAAACCCTGTTACAACTGATGGTTGTCAACGAAGATACGAATGTCGTTGGTAGACACGATAGGGAGATGCTAACCTATGTCCAGCAATATGCCAAGCAGGTGCTAGAGGCGGGCGGTATCTTGTCAGAGAGAGGTGTCGCCATGATTCATCAAATGAACGATGATTTTGTGCAAAAAAATGTTAGTCCTGGTGGCTCCGCTGATTTACTGGCAGTCACAATCATGCTGGAATATTTATGTCTAGCGCCACCTGCAATATAACGGCAATGCGGTTCGTAGACGACCCATTTTAATGAAGAAGGGCTGTCCACAAAGTGATATGTTCCCTTTACAACAGACAGGTTCATTCGTAAAACCTACTGCTGTAAGAGGGATTTTTTTTATGAAAAGAAATAATTGTGAATGAAGCTGTGTTGATTTACGTGTTTAATAAGAAGTCTTTCATATATGAAAACAGGCGTATTAGGAAATAAGATTGGATTTTTGTGGTTAAATGTGTTACGCTTACTTTCCTTTTTTTGTGTCGGAGCAAGTGGATGGGATGCAGAAATCGAGACTTGATATTCTTAGGAGGTAACTGAAATGGAGAACGGGTTTCAAAGTGCCTATCAAGAAGAACAGCACAGGCTGTCGCTTGCTATGGAGGAAATTGATCGCAGATTGGAACGGCTTCGCAATACGCCGGTGTACACGGGGCATGATTTTACGGAGCAGGTGCTGGAATCCGGGCGAGAGGAAAAACGCCAGGCTTTGGCAAAAAGCGCACAGGAGCCTTATTTCGGACGTATGGATTTTGACGAACGTGGCAGGGGACAGCGTAAGCCGCTTTACATCGGCAAAATTGGAGTGGAGCGTGAGGAAGCGTCTGCGTATCCGCTTGTGATTGATTGGCGCGCGCCGATTGCCAGTTTGTTTTATTCTTTTACAGGCGGTGAAGAAACCGCGTCCTACGAAGCTCCTGAGGGAACGATTGAGGGCTTGGTGTATCTAAAGCGCAACGTTGTTATTCGTAAAAGAATACTAGAACGGGTAGCTGATACGTACAACCGTGAAAGCGACGAGCCTGCGGTTTCCGATGAATTTCTCGTCTATCGTCTGGGAGAAAACAAGGATAACCGTTTGCGGGATATCGTATCTACGATTCAGGCGGAGCAGGATCAAATCATCCGTGCAGCTAAAAATACAGCCCTCGTTATTCAGGGGGTAGCGGGTAGTGGCAAGACGACGGTAGCGCTGCATCGTCTCGCATTTTTGCTGTATCAATACAAGGAGCAAGTAACGGCGGACAAGATGGTTATTTTTGCACCGAACCATATGTTTCTCGATTATATTTCAGATGTACTTCCAGAGCTGGGGGTCGGAAATATTCAGCAAAGTACATTTGCGGACTGGGCGCTTAACCTGTTGGGTCTCGATTTACCTATAGCTGATCCTGCTGAAACGTTAGCTTATTGGTTTGAGAGCGGCAGCCTCAGAACGGAATCTATGGATGAGGCGCCGGGAAGATTCAAGGGTTCGATTCACTTTATGAAGCTGCTTCAAGCTTTTGTGGAACGGCTGGAGCCTGTTTCGGTGCCGGAGGGAGATTTTTCACCATGGGATGGGGCGGTGCTTCCGCGAGCCGAGATTTTGAACTGGTTTAATGAGGAATACAAGCCTTATCCGCTTGCAAAGCGAAAAGAACGCGTACTTGCAAGAGTCCATCGCTGGATTGAAATGGAGCTGAAAAAGTCCCCCTCGGCGGCTACGCTCAAGGAACGTAAGAAAAAAGCGGGACCCCGGGAGAAGGCATATGCTAAAAAATGGCCACAATATGACGCACTGACGCTTTACAAGCAGCTTTTTCAGGCAGCAAAAGGATTACCCGCAGACACGGCTGCGGAGTTGAAGGCTTCTTTGCCTGCTGCTATTTTTAAGACCACACAGTCGGATCTGCGTAAACAGGTTATCCGCGAAGAGGATCTTACTGCGTTGGTATATCTTCATGTGCTGATTCATGAGGTAGAATCGTCTCAACGTTTTGACCATGTGGTCATTGATGAGGCACAGGATTTTTCACCTTTTCATATCGCATTGCTCGATTTGTTCGTAAAAGGGCATTCCTTTACCATACTTGGCGATTTGTCGCAGGGGATTCACGAATACCGTGGTGTACATGCGTGGGAGGAAATGAGTTCTCTTTTTGCGCCGGAACATACGGGGTATTTTGCACTTACGCGGAGCTATAGATCGACCTTGGAAATTATAGAATTTGCAAATACGATTTTGGAGCAGGGGGTTCGCGGCGGCATTACGGCAGTTCCGGTATTCCGTAGCGGCGATCCGGTGCGTACACTGCCATATGGTACATCGGGGCGTGAACAGAGTTTGCTGACCGCTCTGCAAGAGCTTTCTTCCAAGGAATATCGCACTGTATCTGTGCTGACACGTACCTTGAAGGAAGCTGTGGAGCTGCATGAGGCTTTTACGAATGCAGGATTAAATGTGAATTTGATTGACGGCGGTAAAAAGCAATACGAAGGCGGCTTGTCCGTTCTGCCTGTGTACCTATCCAAAGGGCTGGAGTTCGACGCAGTCATTGTGGCGGATGCCGACCGAGAACATTATGGAGAGCTGGCATGGGATGCCAAGCTGCTGTATGTGGGCTGTACCCGTGCGCTGCATGAGCTGTGGCTGTTACATGAGGGTGCGCTTCCGAGTTATGTACAGGAACAGGTGAAGTAACTGCTTAAGCTACCATAATGGCGAACATCATGGGAGTCATATGTCATATCAGTAATAAGAACAGCCGCGAAATTTATCTTTCGTTCGGCTGTTCTTTCTTTTGCCAGGTTGCAGGTATGTAAATATCTAGCGATGCCGTGACCGTGCTATCTGCAACTTGTCTGTGGGTATGGTAGAATAAAAGGCGGTTCATACCGTTTTTAGGAGAATAGATCGTTTGAATTTTCAGGGTTTTCACCGCATGGGCGAACGCGATGCAAATGGACCCCCGCAGGGGTAGAGTGTTCTCTCATATCACCATAAGGAAGTGAATGAAATGGACTTATTTTCATATTCCCAGGATTCGACGCCAAGCAATCGACTGCTTGCTGACCGACTGCGTCCGACTTCGCTGGACGAATATATTGGACAGGAGCATGTCGTTGGTCCGGGCAAGCTGCTGCGTAGAGCTATAGAGGCAGATCAGGTTTCTTCCATACTCCTGTATGGGCCGCCGGGATGTGGCAAGACGACGCTGGCGCATATCATTTCACAACACACGCAAGGCGAATTTGTCCGCCTGAATGCAGTGGAAGCGTCAGTGAAGGACGTGAGGGAAGTCATTGACCGCGCACAAACGAATAAATCCATGTACGGCAAAAAGACGATCCTGTTTCTCGATGAGGTACATCGTTTCAACAGCTCGCGTCAGGATGCATTGCTGCCTGCGGTGGAAAAGGGTACGATCGTGTTTATCGGCGCCACCACCGAAAACCCCTTTCACTATGTGAACGGCGCCTTGCTGAGCCGTTCTACGTTGTTTCAGCTCGAATCGCTGACGCAGGAGCATTCGCTGGCAGCCATGCGCCGTGCCTTGGGCGATGCGGACAAGGGGCTCGGCTATATGCAGCTTCAGGTGGACGAAGCTGCGCTGGATCATATCGCGTCCATGGCGAACGGCGATATCCGCCGCGCCTTGAACGCGTTGGAACTGGCGGCGCTCACGACGCCTCCGCTGGCAGACGGCACGATTCACGTGACGCTGGAAGTCGCGGAGGAATCCATTCGCCGCCCGATTGTCAAGGCAGACGAGTCTACGCAGTATGACGTGTTGTCCGCCTTTCATAAAAGCATTCGCGGCTCCAGCGACGCGGCGCTGTTCTGGTTTCTGTACGCCGTGGAGAAACTCGGCATGGACCCGATGACCTTTCTTCGCCGCCTCATCGCAGCGAGCAGTGAGGATATTGGCCTGGCAAATCCGCAGGCGATGGTGCAGGCAGTGAGTGCGCTTGAAGCTTATCGCAATAACGGCTGGCCGGAGGCCAAGCTGAACATCGCGCAGGCTATTTTGTTCGCCGTGGAGAGCCCAAAATCGAATGCCGTATATACGGCGATTTCACGGGCAATGTCGGCTATGGACGACATCAAATCTGCTGAGGTGCCGCTGCATTTGCGCGATGCACATTACAAAGGCTCGGAGAAGCTCGGTCATGTCGGCTATCAATATCCGCACAATTATCCGAATCATTATGTGAAACAGCAATATTTGCCTGATTCGATAGCAGACCGGACCTTTTACCAGGCTACAGAGCAGGGGAATGAGTCGAAAATCAGACAAAACCAGCAGTGGCGGGATTCACAGTCGTAAAATATATGTAGCAGACGGATATACGTAGTGTGTAAAATCAGGTTTAGCCACTGTTATGGTTACACCATGAATACTGCAAGAGTGAAGAAGGGGACATAAAGATGAAAGACGTGCTATTCGTCGGGGCAGGAGGAGCGCTCGGAACCTCTGCCCGTTACGGTGTACAAACATTGCTGCCTGCGGCAGGGGCCGATTTTCCACTTGGCGTGCTGTTCATTAATTGGATCGGCTGTCTGTTTCTCGGCTGGTTCTTTACGGTAACTTTGCGGTCGTGGCGGATCAAGCCTCGCTGGCGACTTGCCATCGGAACAGGCTTTACTGGGGGCTTTACAACCTTTTCCACCTTTGCAGTGGATGCCGTGCGCCTGACGGTTCATGATCGTGCGCTTACGGCTGTGTTGTATCTGTTGCTCAGTGTATGTGGAGGTCTGTTTTTGACATGGACAGGTATTCGTCTGGGCACGAAAATGACACAAGCTGCCCCCAAGGAGGGAAGCTTATGATCTGGTGGGCGGCGGCAGGTGGAATGGTCGGTACATTGGCGAGATACGGGCTTGGCATGTGGGCTGGAAAAAGGTTTGGCACCGCATTTCCGTGGGGAACATGGATCATTAACATCAGCGGTTCATTGCTGCTCGGCTGGCTGTACGGCGAATTTATGCAGCACAACCTTTCGCCTGCGCTCTGGATGCTGCTGGGAACAGGCTTTTGTGGCGGCTATACCACCTTTTCAACATTCGGGTATGAATCTCTCCAACTGATGGAGCGTAGAGAATATCGGCGTACGGCTGTGTATGTGCTGTCTTCGGTGGTGGTAGGAGCTGTAGCTGCGGCTGTAGGGTATGGGGTTAGTTGACGCAATAAAAGCCTCCAGAATCCCTACTCCCGGCATTTTCAGCCTTGAGTAAGGTTTCGGAAGCTTTTTTATTTGGTGTGTTAATTGAACATATGATGGAGTGCTGTGCCTGCGAAGCTATTTTTTATCCCGTTCTTTATACAGCTCAGGCAAAAGGGATTCAAGTTCCGGTCTTGGTTCAGGATCGGACAGCTTCATTTCCTCCAGCGTTTGGACGGCAATTCGCAGCACGGTATAATCCCTGTACCAACGGTTATCCGAAGGAACAACATACCACGGAGCCTGCTTGGTTGCACTTAGTTCGAGTACGTCCTCATAATATTGGGTATATTGCTTCCAAAATTTACGTTCCTGCAAATCACTCGGATCAAGCTTCCAGTTTTTATGCGGCTTTTCAATCCGGTCGATCAGCTTCTCCAGCTGGAATTGCTTTGAAATATGTAAAAAGATTTTGACGACCTTTACACCGCTATCCAGCAACAGTTGTTCAAAATGTTTGATATGTTTAATATTTCGTTTGGCCTGCTTGTCGGATACCTGACCGTGAACACGTGTAATCAGCACATCCTCATAATAAGAACGGTTGAACGCCGCGATATATCCCCGCCCCGGGGTTACGCTGTGGGCACGCCACAGGAAGTCGTGACTTAATTCTTCGGCTGTAGGCGATTTAAAACTGTGGACTGTCACACCCGCCGGATTGAGGTTGGAAAATACCTGCTTGATGACTCCATCTTTTCCGCTGCAATCCATACCTTGGAATACAAACAAAACCGCCTGCTTCTTTTCCGTAAATAATTTGCTTTGTAATACCGCGAAACGTTCCTTCAATTGATCTGTTTCCTGCTGAATTTCTTCTTTATTTCTGATATCCTTCGTATCCTTGGGGTCCCACTCTTTCAAAGCAACCTTCTTACCCGGCGTCAGCATTCCCAATGAATCAGACATAGAGGCACGCTCCTTTTCAATTGAAGTATGATTTCTTGTCTACATCATATACCCAAATGGAGAAAAGAGCATCTTTTCATAAAAAAGACATCCCTCCACAAATAGGAGAGACGCCTTCTTTTTAAATACTTATGCCAACGCGAAACGGGCATTCATTTAAATCGTTTCAGGCTGGAGCTTTTCAACCTTGTCAATGGTTCCGCCGCCCAGACACCGTTCGCCATCGTAAAATACGACAGCTTGTCCGGGCGTAATAGCCTTTTGATGTACGTCGAATACGACGTGTACGGTTCCGTCCTCAAGCCATTGTAAAGTCACTTGTTGATCAGGCTGGCGATAACGGAACTTGGCTGTACAACGAAATTCACCGGAAGGACGCGTATCCATGCCCGCTATCCAGTTTACGTCGGTTGCGATCAGGCTGGTGGAATACAGGCTATGGTGACGGTCACCCTGTACCACATACAAAATATTCTTTTCCAGATCCTTGTCAGCTACGAACCACGGTTCGCCTGAACCGGAGCCGCCAATACCTAAGCCTTGCCGTTGGCCGAGTGTGTAGTACATCAGACCATCATGGCGACCTTTGACTTCACCTGTAGCGATATCCACCATGTCTCCGCCCTTAGCAGGCAGATATCCGCTCAGAAACTCCTTGAAATTTCGCTCGCCGATGAAGCATACGCCTGTACTGTCCTTCTTCTTGGCTGTATACAGTCCCGCAGCTTCCGCGATTTTGCGGACTTCCGGCTTCGGCAAATGCCCGATAGGGAACATCGCCCGAGACAATTGCTTTTGGTTCAATGCATTCAGGAAATAGGTCTGATCCTTGTTGCTGTCCACACCGCGAAGCAAGGTAAAACGACCGTCTTCCTCCACAACCCGGGCGTAATGTCCTGTAGCAACATAATCCGCGCCCAAATCCAGCGCTTTATTGAGAAATTCGCCGAATTTAATTTCGCGGTTGCACATGACATCCGGGTTTGGAGTACGTCCAGCCTTATATTCATCAAGAAAATACGAGAATACTTTATCGAAGTATTCTTTTTCAAAATTGACGGTATAGTAAGGAATGTCGATCTGCTCGCAGACACGGCGTACATCCTCCGCATCCTCCTCAGCCGTACAGCGGCCGAATTCATCCGTGTCATCCCAGTTTTTCATGAAGATGCCGATTACGTCATAGCCCTGCTCCTTCAGCAGCAGCGCGGTAACAGATGAGTCGACGCCCCCGGACATACCGACGACGACACGGGTTTCATGATTGGCTTTAGCCATGGTCATCACCCAATTCTTTCAATATTGTTGTAGAACCGTCCTATTATAACATAAACGAAAATAAGTTACGATGGCTGGATGATCCAACGACACGGAGAACGATGGGAGAAAGCTCCATAAAATGGGCCAAAGCCGTTCCAGATCGCCTGAAAACAACTTTTTTTAAGATTGTTACCGTAAAGTTTCCCTTTACCTGTCCTAATATGTTAACATAAGCTGAGGGTTAAGATCGGAATAGAGAGGTATATAACACCAGTTATTCCGCGTGTTTAACGGAATTGTTACTATAAGTGAGGTGGCACAATTGAAAATATCAACAAAAGGACGTTACGGCCTGACGATTATGATGGAGCTTGCAGCCAGGTTTGGCGAAGGTCCGACGTCATTGAAAAGTATTGCCGAGAAAAATCAGCTCTCCGAGCATTATCTGGAGCAGCTTATTGCGCCTTTGCGCAATGCAGGTTTGGTAAAAAGTATCCGTGGTGCTTACGGCGGTTATATTCTGGCGGGTGAACCGGCAGGTGTAACGGCTGGAGACATTATTCGTGTATTGGAAGGTCCGATTTCCCCAGTGGATTTCACTGAAGAGGACGATCCGGCGAAGCGTCAGCTCTGGCTACGGATTCGTGACAGCATTGCTGAAGTGTTGGATTCTACTACACTTAAGGACTTGATCACATACCAGGAACATGATGAATTGGATAACTACATGTTTTATATTTGAGGTGAATTGACATGAACAGAATTTATCTGGATCATGCCGCATCGACTCCTATGCATCCTGAGGTTGTGCAGACTATGATGGACATCATGACCGGCCAATTCGGCAACGCTTCAAGCGTTCATGCCTTTGGTCGGGATGCCAAGCGCACCGTCAGCGCTGCGCGGGATGCCGTTGCGGCCTCTTTGGGCTGCAAGCCCGAAGAAATCATATTTACAAGCGGAGGGACAGAAAGCAATAATCTGGCCCTGTTCGGGACGGCTACCGCAGATGGCCGTACTTCGGGCCATATCATTACGACTGCCATTGAGCATCATGCGGTGCTTCATGCTTGCGCTGAACTCGAAAAAGCGGGTTACGAAGTGACCTATGTGCCAGTCAATAGCCTTGGGCGCGTCAATCCAGCGGATATAGAGGCTGCGATTCGACCGAATACTTTTTTGATCAGCATGATGTATGCCAACAATGAGGTAGGCGTAATTCAACCGATCCATGAGATGGGGCAGATTGCGGGAGAGCATGGCATTGTATTTCACGTAGATGCGGTTCAAGCTTACGGACATATACAGATAGATTGCCTGAGCCTTCCGGTTGATTTGCTTAGCGTATCCGGTCATAAGATTAACGGCCCGCAAGGCGTTGGAGCTTTGTATATCCGTCAGGGTACACGTATCCAGCCTTTGATGCACGGGGGACTACAGGAGAAAAAACGCCGTGCAGGGACGGAAAACATTGCCGGGATTGCGGGCTTGGCTAAAGCAGCTTCTCTTGCCAGCACCTCTATAGAGGAACGTTGGACGCACGATATGAATCTTCGCCAAACGCTACTCAAAGCACTGGAAGACACTTTGGGCCGAGACGCTTTTGTAATCAACGGCGACCCTAAGCATTTTTTACCGAATGTTCTGAATCTCAGCTTCCCGGCTATCGGTACGGAGACCATGCTGATGAATCTGGATATGGAAGGAATTGCAGCAGCCAGCGGTTCAGCTTGTACATCCGGGTCCTTGGAACTGTCGCATGTATTGCAGGCGATGGTTCTTCCTGAAGATGTTTTGAAATCAGCGGTTCGGTTTAGCTTCGGTTTGGGTAATACTACGGAAGAAATGGAATACACGGCCAAGAAAATTGAAACCATATGGAAGCGGCTGCGTATTAGGTACTAGGGATTTCTCCGCACTTTATATAGAAGGGAGGGGCGGTTTTCCATTTCATTGCATGAACGGAACCAAGGTCTGACACGCATGAAGGAAAAGGACCGCACCTCCGTTCGGATTGCAGAATGAGGAGGCACCCTATTATGAAGCTTCAGGATATGATCGGACTTGCCGTTTTTGATGTTGAGGACGGGAAGCAGGTCGGTAAAATACACGATTTTATGGTGACGGCTGATTGGGAAATTACAGGGATCGAGTTGGAGGGCAAGGGCCTTTTTTCTTCTCAAGTGAAAATGGTAGCTTGGGATGACATCGTTGCTTATGGCGAAGATGCGATTATGATTCGCAATCAGCAGGCTGTCCGTAAAACGGAGGCCAATGATATACAACATACGTATTTGCTTGGACCCGGTAAACTGAAGGATTTATCCGTGCTTACAGAGGAAGGGCTTATGCTCGGACATATTTCGGATGTTTATTTTGACCAGGAAATGGGCAATAACATAATAGGCTTGGAAATCAGCGATGGTTTTGTGTCGGATATTATAGAAGGGCGGAAATGGCTGCCCTGCACCGAAGAAATGTCCATCGGGGAGAATGCTGTTATGGTGCCCCCGTTAAGCGAGCAGCGTTTGGAAAAAGCCATATATTCTGTTAATGGATAGGGTGAGTTTATTGAGATGTCCGAATTGTAATTCCAAAGATATCGGCAAAATCGGTTCCCATCAATTTTATTGTTGGGGATGCTTCATCGAACTTCAAGTGAATGGTGAAAAAATGTCCGTCTACCAAGTGGAAGAGGATGGAACGCTCAGTTCGCTGGACGACCTGTTCTTTGGAGATGACATGGCACAGCAGGACCTGCCGCAAATCCATGCTTCTTCCTAAGTTCACTCTGGGGTAGGGACAGGCAGTCCATCTAATGTGGTGTGGACTATACCGTTCGGCAGATGAACGGATAACAGATAGGACCATGCTTGATGAATAACGAAGAGGGTGACTCCCGATGGCTGTAATAGCCTGGGAGTCACCCTCTTTTTCATGTAGATTCGTGTCTAGATGTATAGCATGCTGTTTATCTGTTTTTTGGGCAGAAATGTTTTACAGCTTAAAGCGTTTAACCTCTTCCAGCAGCAGGTCTGCGTGCGAGTCAAGTTTGGCGGAAAGCTCGGCAATATTGTTCATGGAGTGCCCTTGCTCCTGCACGGAGGAAGCCACCTCCTCGGTGGAAGCTGCGCTTTGCTCAGATACGGCGACTACGCTGGAAATAACATCGGAAATATGTCCGGCGTTTGTACGGAGATGACCAGCCGCAGCGGATACGTCCTCAATCTGGGTAAGCATATGCTGAGAAGCTCCCCGTATGGACTCGAACGCCAGTCTCGTTGCGGTAGCCGCACGCTCCTGTTCTACTGTTACAGCGAGAGCCTTCTTCATTTCCTCTGCGCTCCGCAGTCCCGCAACCTTGATCTCCTCCAGCTTGTGCATAATGCTGTCACTGGAACTTCCTGCTTGTTCAGCCAGCTTGCGGACTTCCCCGGCAACGACGGCAAAGCCGCGTCCGTGTTCCCCGGCGCGGGCTGCTTCAATGGAAGCATTCAGCGCAAGCAGGTTTGTTTGGGTTGCGATATCATGGATGGCCCCCGCCAGCAGTCCAATATCCTGTGTTTTCAACGTGAGCGAGTCTACAGCTTCACCTACAGCGGTTGTGGTTTGTCTGGACTCGGCTGCAAGCTTCGCTTGACGCTCCGCTGTTTCGTACCCGGCCAGCACGGCAGAGTCCGTTTCCAGCACGGCGGCTTGGGTTCGCTTGACGCTTTCACCGATCTGGTCGATGGAGCCTGTCATATGCGACAGCTTTTCAGAGCCGGAATATACAGCTTCAGCCTGATCACTTGCTCCTTGGGCAAGCTCCTGAACCGCACTGGATATTTGGGATGCAATAGTACCGGTATCCTTGGCGTGCTGGTGCATATCATGAGAAGCTGAGCAGACCTCATCAGCCGTATCTGCCACTTTGCGCAGCAAGTGAGAGAGATTATCCGACATGATATTAAAATCCGTACCCAAGCTGGCAATTTCATCTTTGCCCTTAATTTCCACACGCGCTGTCATATCCCCTTCAGCCACCCGCTTGGCGTTCGCTTGAAGCCTCCGAATCGGCTTGATAAAGTTGTTCGCCGCCCAGATCGCCAGTACCATAGCAACGACAAAGATAATAGCAACGATAATGAGCAAATAATTACGAGTGGAGTAATACTCCTGAAAAGCAATATCTTTTGAAATAGACAAACCTACAATCCAGCCTGTACTGGGCATTTTCTTAAAATAAAGCTGGCGATCACTGCCATTGTAGTTGTAGTCGGCTTTTCCCGAAGGGGCGCTGAGCAGGGCCGCCGTGGATGAACCCAACTCGGGCGTATCCTTGAGATTTTTACCAGCCAGCTTGCTGTCCGGATGCGCGACGACAACTCCATTCTGGTCAATCAGAAATGCGTAGCCTAATCCGTTCAGGTTTATGTTTTTAATGATTTTTGTCATGTCGTTTAACATAATATCTTCACTGATCACCCCAGTGATAGAGCCATTGGAGTCCTTGAGAGGCTTTGCAATGGAAATGGTGAAGTCCTGGCTTCCTGCATCAATGTACGGTGAGGAATAATACAATTCCCCCTTGGTTTTGGCATCCTTGTACCACGGACGTGTGCGAGGATCGTAGCCCGCATCAGACCAGCCGGAGCCACCCCAGTAGGTTCCATCCTCAAATCCTGCATAAATGTTGGAAATAGCTTGATCTTTATAATTCTGAAAGGCTGCCTTCAGTGAAGCCACTTTGGCATCTGATGAAATATCGCTGGATTGCAGCCCAGCAGCCAGTGTTTCGATAATTTTGGCGTTTCCGTGTGTCCATCCGTCGAGCTGGTTGACGGTCTCGGAGACTTTGCTATTCATAAGCTCTTGGATATCATGGTTAGCCTGATTTTTAATGCTTGTCAGGGCAATCACGGACAAAGGTCCTGCTGAAACGACAACAATGCAGGTAAAAAGGAGAATAAGCTTCATTTTCAAATTCATAAAAATACCCCCGATGATTCAGAAATGTGAAAATTTAAGATAGTTCTTTTTATGTATATCGTCAGACGTAATCACTTTGTTAATCATTTTCAGTCGTTTTCATATTTTTTTACAATGGTTATTTTTGGGTGCCTTCAGATCTACAGGAAGGATTAAAGTAAAGGTACAGGCATATACTTAAAAGAGGCTAGTCCGGTAAGGGGGCACGGTATGGAGCAATTAACGAAAAGCAGGCTGTTCCGATACGGAATATGGACACTGCTGGGACTCGTCATTCTGTATTTTATCTGGCTGCTGCGGCCTTTGTTTTTGCATCTGTATGATTTTCTGAAAACGATTATTGCGCCATTTGCGGTGGCGATGATTATTTCCTATGTGCTTAATCCTGTGGTCAATATGCTGGGCGGACGCAAGGTACCTCGAAGTGTAGCCGTTCTGCTCATTTATGCCGTATTTTTGGGCAGCCTCGTCGTCATTCTGATGAACCTGATTCCGATGTTTATTGAACAACTGGATGAGCTGAATGAGCACCTGCCCGAGCTGACCATGCATGCACAGGGATTAATGACGAACATGGACGGAAGTATTTTACCCCAAGGGGTACGCTCGGGCATGAATCAGTGGTTTTTTCAACTCGAAAATCGGATGGCTACAGGCATTGCGGCTTTTATGGATAACATCGGCGGGATGATCAATATGTTGTTCAATGTGTTCATTGTGCCATTTCTCATTTTTTATATTTTAAAGGATTTCGATGTGTTCGAACGGGCTATTGTGTCTTATCTCCCGCGATCCCGCCGCAAGGCCATTGTAACGGTGCTCAAGGAAATTGATCAGGCGCTTGGTAACTATGTACGTGGACAACTGCTGGTGTGCGTCATTATTGGGGTGATGGCCTATATCGGATATATGCTGATTGGCATGCCTTATGCGCTGCTGCTGGCAGGAGTGGTGGCTGTGTTCAATATCGTGCCGTATTTAGGCCCGTTTTTGGGGGCTGCTCCGGCGGTTGTTATGGCTTCTACGGTTTCTTTTAAAATGGTGCTGCTGGTCATAGTCGTCAACACCTGTATTCAAGTACTGGAAAGTAACGTCATTTCTCCCCAGGTGGTTGGACGAACCTTGCATTTGCATCCGATTGCCATCATTTTCGCACTGCTGGTGGGCGGGGAAATAGCAGGAATAACCGGGTTAATTTTAGCGGTTCCGGTGATGGCGGTCTTGAAGGTGGCGCTTCAGCATTTTTTTGCTTATTACGTGAAGCGCAAAACGATCTGATTTCGTCCATATACCGTATGTATCTTGTCTGAAATCGCGTTGACACGGCTAAATGACACGGATATACTGAATTGAGTATGTTTAAATGTGTTTATCCAGTAGGGAAAGCTCATTTCGGAGTGCGGCTGAACCCGCCGGGATGCTCCCGTTACCAGTGAAAACAAGGCGATCGCTCGTCCGTTAATCAGATGTTGGGTGCGCAGCTTGCGCATGTAGCATTTCGTACAGAGGGGACGACGATAACCAGGGTGGTACCGCGATACAATCGTCCCTGATCCGTTCAGGGGCGTTTTTCTGTTTTTTATGGCCTGTGCCAAGTACAAGTGACACCATAATTAGGAGGCTACTTAAATGAAAGCTAGTGAAATCCGCTCCAAATGGCTGGAGTTTTTTGAAAGTAAGGGACATGTGATTGAACCAAGCGCACCGCTTGTTCCGCATAAAGATCCTTCCCTGCTGTGGATTAATGCGGGTATGGCGCCGCTTAAGCCTTATTTTGACGGACGTGTGAAGCCTGAAAATCCGCGTATCGCCAATTCGCAAAAATGTATTCGCACGAATGACATTGAAAATGTCGGCAAAACGCGCCGTCACCACACCTTTTTCGAAATGCTCGGTAATTTTTCGATTGGCGACTATTTTAAGGAAGAAGCCATTGTGTGGGCGTGGGAGTTTCTGACTGATCCGAAGTGGATCGGCTTTGACCCGGAGCGTCTGGCTGTAACCGTGTATCCTGAGGATGAGGAAGCGTACAAGCTGTGGAACGAAAAGGTGGGGCTTCCTGCTGAACGTATCATCAAACTGGAAGAAAACTTCTGGGATATCGGCGAAGGGCCTTGTGGACCTTGTACGGAAATTTTTTATGATCGCGGCGAAGCTTACGGCAGCGACATGACGGACCCTGAAATGTACCCGGGCGGGGAAAACGAGCGTTATCTGGAAGTATGGAACCTCGTATTCTCACAATTCAACCATAACAAGGATGGCAGCTACACGCCGCTTCCGAACAAAAATATTGATACAGGCGCCGGATTGGAGCGTTTTGCATCCATTTTGCAAAATGTGGATTCCAACTTCGATACGGATATTTTCCAACCGATTATTCAGAAAACAGCCGCTATGGCAGGGGTTAAATATAACGAAAATGTGGACAGCGATGTGGCTCTCAAAGTGATTGCCGACCATATTCGTACCGTAGCTTTTGCGATTGGTGACGGTGTACTGCCTTCCAACGAAGGCCGTGGTTATGTTATCCGTCGTTTGCTACGCCGTGCTGTGCGTTACGGAAAAATGCTGGGCATGAACCGTCCATTTATGTTTGAACTGGTGGAAACGGTGGGGGATGTCATGGGCGTGTACTACCCTGAGGTGGTGGACAAGCGTGATTTCATCATCAAGGTGATCAAAACAGAAGAGGAACGCTTCCACGAAACGCTGACGGATGGATTAGCTATTTTGGCTGATATCAGTGCTCAGGCAAAAGCGGAAGGTCGCGAGGTCATCAGTGGAGCGGACGCTTTTAAACTGTATGATACGTATGGTTTCCCATTCGATCTCACGGAGGATTATGCGGACGAGCAAGGCTTAAAAGTAGACCGTGAAGGCTTTGATGAAGCGATGCAGGAGCAACGGCAACGTGCGCGTGACGCTCATCAGGACAATGCCAGCATGAAGATTCAGGGTGGAGCCTTGTCTGATCTGGCGGTTAAAAGCGATTTTGTTGGATATAATGACCTTGTAACCGAGTCTAAAATTGTGGCTATTGTATATGAAGATGTGCTGGTGGATAGTGTTAGTGAAGGACAGACTTGTCAGGTTGTGCTGGACGTGACTCCTTTTTATGCTGAAAGCGGCGGACAGGTTAGTGACCATGGCTTGCTGCGCGGGGGTACGGTAACGGCGAAGGTCGAAGGACTGTTCAAGGCACCTCAAGGCCAACATGTACATCAGGTCGTCGTCGAAGCTGGTGAGCTGAACGTTGGCGATACGGTGAAAGCGGAAGTAGACCAAGCATCTCGCGGCGAAATTGAAAAAAATCATACCGCTACGCATTTGCTTCACAAAGCGCTTAAGGAAGTACTGGGTGACCATGTCAATCAGGCGGGTTCTTTGGTAGAGCCTGGGCGTCTGCGTTTTGACTTCTCCCATTTTGGAAGCATTACACCAGAAGAGCTGGCAGATATTGAGCTGCGGGTAAACCGTGCCATCTGGAGCCAACTGGATGTTAATATTGAACTGAAACCGATTGATGAAGCCAAGGCTCTTGGAGCGATGGCGCTGTTCGGTGAAAAATATGGAGATATCGTTCGTGTCGTCAAGGTAGGCGATTACAGCATTGAGCTGTGCGGCGGCTGTCATGTGAGCAACACCTCACAAATCGGACTGTTCAAGCTTGTCAGCGAGAGCGGCATCGGATCGGGTGTTCGCCGGATTGAAGCGGTGACCGGACGCGTTGGCTTTGAATATATGGAAGGCCAGTTGGAGCTGCTAAAAGTATCGGCAGGTCTGGTGAAGTCCAAGCTGTCCGAGGTGCCAAGACGCATCGAATCCTTGCAGCAGCAAATTAAAGACCTCAGTCGTGAAAATGAATCGCTGCAAAGCAAGCTGAGTGTTATTGAAGCGGGTCAGTTGACCGATCAGGTCGTGCAAGCTGGCGGAGTGCAGCTGTTGGCTGCACGCGTGCAGGCTTCCAGTATGGATGCGCTGCGTGCGATTGCCGATGAGCTGAAAGGCAAGCTTCCGGCTGCTGTGCTGGTGCTCGGGGCTGCGATGGACGACAAAGTCAATTTTGTCGTAGCTGTACCGGCAGAGCATACCAAGGCCGGGCTTCATGCAGGCAAGCTTGTGAAGGAAATCGCTGCGGTATGTGGCGGTGGTGGGGGTGGTCGTCCGGATATGGCGCAAGCCGGAGGCAAGGATGCCAGCAAGCTGGACGAAGCGCTCGTGCGCGCCCGTGAATTGGTAGTGGCGGCTTCTCAAGGATAAAGTTCGATAATTTTTGCGGAATTTTGGAAAAAACCGAACTTAGACATTTCCTTGAAGGGCTCTGCTTATGGTATGATGTATAAGAATAAGCTGGCATAAACATGTACACATGTTTTGTGGAAGCGAGGTGTCAACAGTGGATTCCATGGACAAAACGGTCAAATTTAATGTCAAGGCGGATGAGAAGGAAGCTTCTGCTCAGGAGATTTTGTTGACCGTATATGATGCTTTGGTGGAAAAAGAATACAATCCGATTAATCAGATTGTCGGGTATTTGTTGTCAGGAGATCCGGCTTATGTGCCACGGCATAATAATGCCAGAAGCCTGGTACGCAAAAAAGAACGCGATGAATTGATTGAAGAGCTGGTTCGTTTCTATCTGGCCAAGCACCGTTAGGAGACAGGCATGAAAGTAATGGGATTGGATTACGGGGACCGCCGAATCGGGGTCGCCGTAAGTGATGCCTTCGGCTGGACCGCCCAAGGATTGGAAGTCATAGAACGACGCGGTGACGACAGTGAGTTCGGTAAGATTGCAAATCTGGTCCGTGACAATGAGGTCGGCGAGGTTGTAGTAGGCTTGCCGAAAAACATGAACGGTACCGTGGGTCCACGCGGTGAGATTTGCATTGAGTTTGCTAACCGACTCAAGGAGTTACTGGGTTTACCCGTTCACCTTTGGGATGAACGGCTGACGACGCGTTCGGCAGAGCGCACGCTCCTGGAGGCCGACGTCAGCCGAAAAAAACGCAAGCAGGTGGTAGACAAACTGGCCGCAAGCCTGATCTTGCAAAACTATTTGGACGCACACAGTACAAGGTGAGGGGGATTTCGTAATGGCTGAAAATCAAGTGGGTATGGAAGAAGAGCCGGAAATTATTTACATTGCCGATGACGAGGGCAACGAGGAAGAGTTCGAGGTCATTATGAAGTTTGAGGTAGACGGTTCCGAAGCGAAGTACATGATGGTTGCGCCAGTGGACCCTGAAGCCGACGAGTCCGATGTGTACGCCTTCCGTTACGAGGAAGAAGGCGATGATATTAAATTGTTTGTGATCCAAGACGATGCCGAATGGGAAATCGTTGAAGAGACCTTTAATACATTTGTGGAAGAAGAGGACGAGGAAGACGGGAAATGACGAACTATTCACGTGAAGACCTGAGCTGGACCTCTGATTTGAAGGAAGCGTTCGGCGGCGATGTAGAGCTACAGGATGAACAGGGCCGTGCGGTACGCATGGAACTGGAAGCAGAGTTCAAGGTAGGAGAGCAACGGTACGCCGTATTGCGTAAACCTGGAGCTGCTGAAGGCGAGCATGAGCTGTATCATGTGAGCCCATCCCCGGAAGGTGAAATTTCCATCACCACGATTGAGGATGACGATGAGTGGGAAGATATTTCCGAGCTGTATGATGAATGCACGTTGCCGGAAGAGCTGTAAGGTCTGGATAACGAGGAGATCAAACCTGAAAGGGCGGACCAGTCCGCCCTTTTTGGCTGTGAAGGAGTTGGGTAGAAGTGAAGCGAAGGACGACGTTGGTTACGTTGCTTCTATTGTTTGTGATCATAGCAGGCGGAGCAACTCTATATATTTGGAATGCCATGCAGCCTGTCCAGACGAAGACGCAGCCGGTTGCATTTACAGTAGTGAAGGGAATGGGTACATCCGCTATAGCAGATACGCTGGAGCAAAAGGGACTCATACGTAATGCGCTCGTGTTTAAGGCCTATCTTAAATTCAAACAGCAAGGCAGCACATTTAAGGCCGGAAAATATGAGGCTCAGCCTGGTGTTACCTTCGATCAGCTGATTGCCAAGCTCTCGGCAGGAGATGTTGTGAAAGAGGAAATGATCCGTTTTACGATACCGGAAGGATTTACGATCAGACAGATGGCTGATAAGCTGCAAAAGGAAGGACTGGCAGACCGGCAGCAATTTTTGCAGCTGGCCAACGATCCGTCCGCTTTTGACGTCGCGCTGGTGCGGGACATTCCAAAGCAGGCGGGGCTTCGCTATGCGCTGGAAGGCTATCTTTTCCCGGAAACCTATGAGCTGAAAAAGGGCAGTACGACCAAAGATATTATACAGGCGATGCTGGAACAGACGCAAAAACGGCTGGAGACTGTTCCCGATTTGGACGCCAAGCTGAAAGAGCGGGATGAAACGCTGCATCAACTGCTGACCGTTGCTTCTCTGGTGGAGCGCGAGGTGGTTGTGGATAATGAACGGCCTGTCGTGGCTGGCGTTATTTATAACCGGCTCAAGCAGGATAAGAAGCTGGAAATTGATGCTACCGTTCAATATATGCTGGACAAGCAAAAGGAACGGCTGTACTACAAGGATTTAGCTGTAGAAAGCCCATATAATACGTATTTGCATCAGGGACTTCCACCGGGGCCGATTGCAAGTCCCAGTCTGAAATCAGTGGTGGCGGCTTTGCAGCCGGACGCTACGGATTATTTATTTTATGTGACCAAAAAAGACGGAACACACGGACATTTGTTTGCCAAGACATATAAAGAACATTTGCATAATATTCAGGTAAGCAACCGTAAGACAAATTAGGAGGTGAGCCTATGGCTTACAAACCCGAACTATTGGTAACTGCCAGCTCTCCGGAGGATGCTCGTCAAATGCTGGAGGCTGGAGCGAGCGCATTACTTATTGGAGATGACCGCTTTGGGATGCGGTTACCGGGACATTTTACACCGAATCAAATCCGTGAGGTTGTGGAAGAGGCTCGGAAGCATGCGGCCCAGGTGTATGTGTCCATGACCAATTTGATGACGAACGAGCTATTGCCGTTCATTCCCGAATATGTGCAGACGCTTGCCGGATGCGGCGTAGATGCCATTGAGTTCAATGATCCGGCCGTATTAATGGCGGTGAAGGAATACGCGCCTCATCTGAAGCTGTTCTGGAACGGTGAAATGATTTCCACCAACTTTGCAACCGCCAACTATTGGGGAGAGAAGGGGGCTTCGCGTGTCATTTTGGCCCGTGAGCTCAGTATGGACGAAATTACGGAAATGGTGCCCAAGCTGAACATGGAGGCCCAGGTTCAGGTACATGGCATGACCAATATTTATCATTCCAAGCGCAAGCTTGTACAAAGCTATATGCTGCACCAGGGACGTCCGGTGGAAGGTGATCTGGGCAGAGAGCGCGGCTTGTTTTTGATCGAAGCAGAGCGGCAGGACGAGAAGTTTCCGATTTATGAGGATATCAACGGAACACATATTATGAGCTCGGATGATTTTTGTATTATGGAGGACCTGCATATTTTGATGGAGGCAGGCGTGCACAGCTTTAAGATCGAGGGCTTGTTGAAGCCTACGGCTTATAACGTGGCGGTCGTTCGTGCTTATCGCAAGGCGATGGATACCTTTACTGCCGATCCGGATGCTTACGCTTATGATGAAAGCTGGCTGGATGAGGTTCGCCGTCTTCAAGATCCTGAACGGGAACTGTCTTTCGGATTTTTCTATAAAGAACAGGTTTATTAATTTGAAAATGAGTACACAGAGGGGGGAACGTCATGGGAACGATGACCAAAACGAGAAAGTATATGGGCAAACGGAATCGTCTGGATAAGCCGGAGCTGCTGGCTCCTGCCGGAAATCTGGAAAAGCTGAAGTTCGCTATTCACTATGGCGCGGATGCCGTGTACATTGGTGGACAAAAATACGGTCTGCGCTCCAATGCCGATAATTTCAGCTTTGAGGAAATGCGGGAAGGCGTAGAGTTTGCAAAAAAATATGGTGCCAAAGTTATTGTTGCTACCAACATTTATGCGCACAATGAGGATATTGCGGGGATTGAAGAATACCTGCGTAATTTGCACAAGGCGGGTATTCATGCTGTCATCGTCGCTGATCCTGCGATTGTATCTGTGGCATTGCGTACGGTGCCGGAGTTGGAAGTGCATTTGAGCACCCAGCAATCGACGCTGAACTGGCAGGCGGTAAAGTTCTGGAAGAATGAAGGATTACCGCGTGTGGTATTGGGCCGTGAGACCAGCCTGAAGGAAATTGAAGAAATTAAAAAACATGTGGACATCGAAATCGAAGCCTTTGTCCATGGTGCGATGTGCTCTTCATTTTCCGGTCGTTGCGTGCTGTCCAATCACTTTACAGACCGGGATTCCAATCGTGGGGGCTGCTGTCAGTCCTGCCGCTGGAAATACGATCTGTTTGAGGATGCCCGCCAAGACGAGGTGTGGATATCTGAGGAAGAGGCGCAGGATAGTAATGTGCTGAAGCAATTCCAACTTGGTGTTAATCAGCTTCCATTGTTTGAGGAAAATGATAATGCTTTTTCCATGGGCTCTAAGGATCTGTGCATGATTGAAAATGTCCCTGATCTGATTGATGTCGGTGTGGATAGCTTCAAAGTAGAGGGACGTATGAAATCCATTCACTATGTGGCTACGGTTGTAAATGTCTATCGTCAAGCGATTGATTCCTATATGGCTGATCCTGAAAATTATGTGCTCAAGCCCGAATGGATTGAAGAAATTAACAAGGCGGCCAATCGTCCGCTGAATACCGGCTTTTTCTACGATACACCGGATCATGAGGATCATATTTATGAGCCGGAGGAAAAGGCTGTGCCTTATGATTTTGCCGGACTGGTTATGGACTACGATGCTGAGAGTGGTATAGCTACCATTCAACAACGAAACCATTTTAAACCGGGACATGAAATTGAGTTTTTTGGTCCGAACGGAACGTTTTTTAAACAAATAGTCGGAACGATCTGGGATGAAGAAGGCAACGAACTGGATGCTGCCCGTCACCCGCTTCAACGAATCAAAATGCAGGTAGATCAGCCTGTATCTTATTTTGACATGATGCGTAAAAAGAAGTAATTAAGTCTTAGGTCTCGGATAAAAAGATTCAAAAGCCTCTCCTATCGGTTGGAGGGGCTTTTTTTTGAATACTTTTCTAGGAAAAAAGTTTCACAAAATTTAGTGGGAGTTGAAAGGAAAGCTACATTCCTTGTCGAATAGTTCCGATAGATATGATATAGATAATAGATACATAACGGATACGTGGATCAGGAAACTAATTATAGGGTGGTAGGTGAGAGAAATGGGTTTTTTGAAAAAAGAGGGGAATACAACGAAGAAGCAAGCAAAAAAAACGGCTATCATTAAAGGTATCAAGGGCAGCAAGGCGACAACGGCTAAAGGAGACAAAGCAGTGGAGACGTCTTCGAAGGTTGTTCCCTGGTTGGCTAAGGCTACTCGTGTAGGCGCATACAATTTAAAGCGCTTACTCAAGCCGGAAAAGTACAGTAAGGATTTTATGCATTTGGTCAAAAACTATAATCCGGTTCGTTCGGTAGGTATGAAGCTGTTTGTGATCTTTTTTACAGCGATTATGTTGTTTGTGATCAGTCTGGGAATGATTTCATATTATAAAGCCAAAAACACAATTGAACAAAATGCGGCTACCGCATACCAGCAAACGGTTCAACAAACGGCAGAGAAGCTGGATATCATTTTAGAACGCTTTCAAGATACCTCGACACAGGTGTTTTTTGATACTGAATTAAGTGATCAGCTACAAAAGGCGGCAAAGCAGGAGAAAAATTCGTTTGATTCGTTTGTCGCTATGGGTGAAGTAAACAAAAAGTTAACGAATATTGCATTTACAAACAAGGAAATTGATTCGCTTTATCTGTATCCTGAACAGACGGATCTGCCTGCTATGGGCACAGGAACACAAAAGGACGTACGACAGGAGGCATGGTTCAAGGATATTTTAAAAAATAAAGGGATCGTCTGGTTGCCTACACAATTAAATGAAAATGGCAGCAAGACGTTTCGTCTGGCTCGTTCCATGAACAGCATGTCCGGCTTGGGCGGTACTTACGTTCTGGTCATGGATTTGAAGTCCAGTGCCGTGGATGATCAGTTGAAGAGTATTGATCTGGGTGCGGGCAGTATGATTAGCCTTATTACACAGGATGGCGTTTTTATAGGCTCCAACATTGAGGCTCTGGCTGGAGGGAAACAAAAGCTGGATTACGTTTCACAGCTCCAGGGTATTGAAGGAAATCAAATTTTGAAGCAGTCAGCAAATGGGAAAGTGCAAAATGTACTGGCCGTGCATAATACGCTGGGTACCTCCAAATGGATTCTCCTGGGTGTCGTACCTGTATCTGTGCTGGTTAAAGATGCCGAAGGGATTTTAACGACGACCTGGATTTTTGCTACAGTGGCGGCACTGATCGCGTTGTTCATCGGTTTGTTTATGGTGCGCCTTGTGGCTCTCCCTTTAACGCATTTAAAGGATCTGATGCTGGAAGGAGCCAAAGGCAATCTGCAAGTTCGTACCAACTACAACGCGCAGGATGAAATCGGGCAGTTGTCTGTAAGCTTTGATACGATGATGGAGCAGATTACTTTGCTGGTAGATCAGACGAATGTTTCAGCCCAAGAGGTGCTGGATACAGCGACGGAACTCAGTGATGCTTCGAAGAAGACAGCCATCTCAGCCAAGGAAATTGCAGCGGCTACTGAGGAAATTGCTCACGGCTCCGCCAGCTTGGCAACAGAGGCTGAACGTGGCAGCGGACTGACCGGAAACATATCACAGCAAATGGATACGGTTATAGCCTCCAACCATGAAATGAGCAAGGTCGCACAGGAGGTTGAGCAATCCAGTGAACAAGGAACGGTTCAGTTGAAAAACCTTCTGGGTAAGACCAAGGTTACGGAGGAAACAACGCATGCGCTTATGAGCAAAGTAGACAAGCTGAAGGAGACGACCTCCGATGTCTTCAAGGTGCTGGATGTGCTACAGGATATTGCGAAGCAAACGAATATTTTATCGTTGAATGCTACGATTGAAGCGGCAAGGGCCGGAACGGCAGGTCGCGGATTTATGGTGGTGGCCAATGAGGTTCGTCAGTTGGCTGAACAATCGCGTCAAGCCATTCGCACCGCGACGGGAATTATTAATAACATCGTCGGCGAGATGAATGAGACGGTTCAGGCGTTATCGGAGGTATACCCACTGTTTCGACAGCAGATGGGAGCCGTACAGGAGACGACGGACATTTTCCAATCGGTACAGCAGCAAATGGGAGAATTCGCGCTTCGATTGGGCACGGTTACCTCATCTATTCAGGAGCTGAGCGAATCGCAGGCGACCTTGTCGGAGGCGATGACCAGTGTGAGCGCGGTAGCGGAACAGTCCTCCGCCACTTCGCAGGAAGTCGCTTCTCTCAGCATCGAGCAGGCAAATATCGGGAATCAACTGGTAGGATTGTCTGATAAGCTGGAAGGGGTATCGACGAATTTGAAGGAGCAGCTTTCACGGTTTACAGTGTAAGGGCGTGCGTATTCATAAATTGTAGAGCTTGCTGGCGTTTGAGGATTATCGTGTTATATGAATTTATTGTTTACCCAGAAGCCCTTTCCTTAGCCAAGACCTTGCATAGCCTATACAGTACGTTAAAACAAAGGAGGCGTTCTTGTGGGGGAAATGGAAAGAGGCTTCGGAGGAGTGTGGACATCAATAGCTGCTATCCTGACACTATTTATTTTGTTAGTGATCGTCTTGAAAACATTTCTCTTATAACATTGTGGGCTCTACTGCGTTGTACTGGTAGAGCCTTATTTGTTTGCCTGAATGCCCTGTCCTTGAGCAATCTTCTACATATGCTGAAGTGTACTACACATCAAAGGAGGGATCGAGCCATGGGTGGATTTAAAGGTGGTTGCGGCATGTGGACTTCTACGGGTGCAATTTTGGTACTCTTTATTCTGTTGGTTATCATCACTAAAGCCTGTTGGGTTTAATTCGTAAAGAATCGTGAAGGCAAGGCCAATAACCAACCACTCGGCTTCTCAAGCTTGAGTGGTTTTTCCTTTTCAACAAAATGATATGCCATATAGTATACAGATTGGAAAAAACAATTACAGGACATACTACTGGAAAAAAGATGAAAGAAGGATGCGTGTGCCGAGGCGTGGCAGCAGTTTCATTCGAAAACGTCGAATTGCATATACGGCATTGAGCATTACGGCATTGCTACTCCTTTTGCTATTGCGGCTGGCCTGGATACAGGGGACGGCAGGTATCCACATGTCCGCTTACGGAGGGCATTCGCTCAAGGAAATGTCTGTACGACAACGACAGGAGGGAATTGCAATCGACTCGGGACGGGGGCAATTTACGGATCGGTACGGACGCCCGTTAACTGGGGGCGTGGCATGGACACCTGTGCTTTTTCCTGATGTGGACGGTAAAACAGCCCTGCACGGAGAACAGCTTGCCAAGCTGTTGCGGACAAACAAGAAAGAGCTGCTGGCTCGATGGAAGGGGCTGCAATCCCCGTTGTTATGGCGAGACGGGCGTGGAGAACCCCTGCAAATCAAGCCGGATGAAGCGGATAAATTGCTTAGCCTCGCACCTTCGCTGGTAGAGCTTGTACCGTATTCGACACGCTACACAAATTTACCCAATGGCAAGCAGTGGCTTGGCTTGCTGTATGAACGACCAGACCGACCGGGTCAACTGCCGACCGGGGCAGCCGGGCTGGAAAGAACACTGGAGCCGCTGCTGAGCGGTGTCGGTGAAACGTTCGTTTCCCGGTTTGTGGATGCGCAGCGCCGTCCGCTGGCTCATGTGCCGTTACGGGTCAGTGTGCCATCCAATGATCACTATCCTCTACAGGTCCAGACGACAATTGATCTTCCATTACAGCAGCAGCTTGAAAAGCTGACGGAAACCAATCATCTGGCAGAAGGGGCAGCGGTTGTGCTGGATGCAGGGAACGCTGATGTACTGGCGATGGTGTCTCGTCCCTTTTATAACCCTGGTCGCGTCGATCCGCAGCAGACTACAGGCTGGTCTAATCGCGCCCTCAAGGCGGTGACGCCAGGCTCCATTTTCAAGCTTGTTACGGCGGCTGCTGCGCTTGAATCGGGGGTAGTCCAACCGAAGGAGCAATTCCATTGTCATGGGACCTATGGGAAGTATGGTTTGGCATGCTGGAAAAAAGAAGGACACGGCGCTCTGAACCTGGAGGAAGGGCTCGCCGTATCCTGTAATATTGTGTTCGCTCATCTGGGTGAACGGCTTAGCCCTGCCCAAATTCAGGCCACAGCCTCTGCGCTCGGATTAAGCCGGACCGTCGGCTGGCAGGAGCGGAATCTTGCAGGCATGTCGCAGTTCAGTCCGTTGGATCACGAAGAAAAGGGAGCCGTATTCGGCTCCCTTACAAATGTGACTGATCCGGGTGTGCGCGTCCAGACAGCTATCGGTCAGCGAGACGTGCTGGTCACGCCCCTTCAAGCCGCCAATCTCATCGTGACATTGCTGCATAATGGTCAGGTGCATGCTCCACGGCTGGTGAAGCACATCAGCTATGCGGACGGTGGCACGTTGCTGGATCTGCCAGCTCACGCTTCTCCATCACCCGAAGGGAGCCATCCGATTCACGCTTCCACAGCTCTTACGCTTCGCGAAGCGATGGAAAAGGTTGTAGCCCACGGCACAGGTGCATCCTTGCGTGGCAAGTCGTGGCATCTGGCTGGAAAATCGGGCACAGCTCAGGCTCTAAAGGATGGTCAAGCCGTGAATCACCAATGGTTTATCGGGTATGGCCCGGTGGAGCACCCTCGTTATGCCGTTGCCGTCCTGGTACAAAATGCGCCACAGCATTCTGCCAATCAGGCAACAGCACTGTTCGGTCAAGTGATGGACCTGTTAGCTCAATTTTCCTCGGTCCCACGAGAAGCTACACGATCTTCCTCCTGAATTTTAACGATAAAAGGAGGCTCCTCGAATTCTTCTGTCGGAAATCGAATCCATTGCTGCAAATAGCCTTGCTGCCATAATTCCTTCAGTAAAATGATCAGGATTGGAGACAGGATCAACCCGGCCAATCCGAAGATCGACAACGAGATGATGGCAAAGGAAAGCATCAGATAAGCGGATGAAACGCCGATGGAATTACCGGTGATTTTAGGCTCTGCGAGCTGGCGGACGATTACCGCAACTGCCATGACAATGAGTAGCCCTACAGCCAGGCCGGTGTTGCCCGTGATGAACAAATAGACTGCCCACGGAATAAAAATAACAGGTACACCCAGCAGGGGCAAAATATCAAACAAAGCCGCCACAAGAGCCAACGACAGGGCATTATCCACCTGCAAAATGAGTAAACCTATAAATACGAGAATAAAGGTAATCCCTACCAGTATGGCTTGTGCCTTTAGAAAGGCTGAAATTGCTTTGAGTACATGATTTTTCAGAAAAAGATAAGCGGTTTTAAGCGTCTTGGGTGTTTTACTACGGGCAATGCCCTTCCAGAGATTGATCTCCATACTTAAAAAGAAAGCTAAAATAATGGCAACTGCAAAGTTACCCATAAAGACAGTGAAGGAGCTGAGAAACTGTATGAAAAAGGATAACCCCAATTGTGCCCATTTGGTGGCAATGGCGGTCGCAGTTTCAAAATAATCGTTAACGCGTTCGGTAATCCCTGGTGGCAAAGCAGCAATTTTATCTTGGGAAAGATGAAGATACCGCGTGAATTCCGTTTGGATAATTTGGGTATATTGTGGGAGATTTTGCGCCACTTTCGTAAATTGCGTAACGAGAATCAGACCCAATCCAAAAAAAATAGCGAGTAAAAGGATGATAAACAGCAAAACGGAGAGCGCGGAAGCGAAGGGCTTCTTCATGCCTTTGCGGTTGAAATAACGGGCCACAGGCTCAATGCACCAAAACACAACGAACGACAGGAACACAGGGGCCGCGAGCTGATACAGCTTACTGGATACAAGCATAATTAAATACACGGTTAATACAATCAGGCCGATATCAAAAACGGTCCGCCAATATTTTTTATACAATGGTAACATATGTATATAACGACTCCTTTAAGATTTTTATCTATTGTACACTAAATTGGATCTCAATGCGCTTGTATAGGTGTGCAAGGTACAGAATCAAGAGCAGCAGTATAACCGCCTAGAGCAGCATCGGGTTAGACCAGTAATTGATTGTTATGCTCAAGTAAGAATGCAGCAAAATCTCGGCATGCTTACGTCTTTGTGATAACATATAAGTAAGTGAGTTTTCCTCAGGAAGCCTGCTTGGAGTCCAGAAATAGAAAAGTGGGGATAAAACGTGCAGACTTTGCTGTTATGGATGTTTTACATTTCAACTTTTTATGCTTTTATTCCGGCGCTGGTCAGTCGAATGTTTGGATTCCGGGTGTTCCGGCGGGGCAAAAGTGAGCAAGAGTATGCGCTCACCTTCGATGATGGTCCTGATCCGGTGTATACCCCGCAGTTGCTTGATTTGCTGAAACGTTTTGATGCCAAGGCTACTTTTTTTGTTGTAGGAATGCATGCGGAAAAACACCCGGAGCTTTTGAAACGCATGCATGACGAAGGTCACTTGATCGGTATTCATAATTATGTGCACAAATCGAATTGGCTTATGCGGCCCGTCACGGTCAGAAGACAGATTGCCCGGACAGAGGCAGTGATTCGCCGGGTAACCGGGGAGGGAACGACCTTTTACCGCCCACCATGGGGAATTGTGAATTTCTTTGATATTTCCAACTCGAATGGTCTCCGAATCGTATTATGGTCCTCCATGTTCGGGGACTGGAAGGCAAGCATAGAAGCAAAACAGTTGGCTGAGCGGATGCTCAAAAAACTGAGGGGTGGCGAGGTGATGCTGCTCCATGATTGTGGTACAACATTGGGGGCAGACGCAGGTGCTCCGCAAAATATGCTGATTGCGCTGGAGAAGCTGCTGGTGGTTGCCCAAGAACGGAAGCTGCGCAGTGTACGTGTCGATACCTTATTTTGTCGTCAGTCTGCCAGCAGACCTGCTACGACAGAAATATCCAGTACGGGCTGGTTTAAAAAAACGTTGGTATTCGGATGGTTGCTGTATGAGCGGCTATTTCACGCCTTGTTCCGTCTGCGTCCGGTGCGCAAGGAGGATACGATCTTTTACTACCGTCGGAGTATCTATCATGGGCCAAATGTGAATATGGAGAACGGCAGATGGCTGGAAAAAGGGGATGCCATCGTCGAGCTGCATTTTGATAATAAAATGCTGTTTCAATTAGGCACAACCGCCAAGTCTATGGTGCATTTGGCTATTCAACTGATTCGGATTGTTAAACGACAGCTTCCTGATCTCGCTTGCCGAATTGCAGATGATCCCAAAATGAACGGTATTAAGGCCGTCTATGCAGTGAGTATGATTAACCGGGGACCGGAGAAGCTGGGTTTTCAGATACGAGATCTTCCCAAGGGACTGTTCAGGATAGTGTCAACCCTATATTTAAAACTGTTATTTAGTGTTATCCATCCTTCCGGCCCAGAGCAGTTGAATGAAAAAAGGGACGTAATGGTGCCAAAGATGATTGTGATGCCGATTGATACTCTGTTTGACCGTTTTTGGACAGGAGATTTATACCATACGGGTCAAGGCCAAAGCACAACAGATTCACGGGACGCTGCTCATGTTCTCCACAGCGGAGTGACCGATGAAGCTAGCCCTATTCAGGATACGGTCAGAGCCTCATCAAGTAGCGGATACGAGATCAAGTAGTTGAATTAACGCTAAAAAGCCTCCCAACCCCTGTGATCAGGGTGTTCAGGAGGCTTTTGTTTATTCGTTTTTAAAACATATCATGATAAGGATTAGATTTTCATAATACCGCCGTTGCTTGCATTGGTCACCAGCTTGGAGTAACGCGCCAGGTAACCTGTTTTAACCTTCGGTTCAAAGCCTTTCCAGTTCGCCCGACGACGTTCAAATTCTTCGTCACTAATTTGCAGTTCAATCGTACGATTGTTCAGATCCAGCTCGATAATATCCCCGTCCTCAACAAAAGCGATAGGGCCACCTTCTGCTGCTTCGGGGGAAATGTGACCGATGGAGATACCACGGGATGCGCCTGAGAAGCGTCCGTCTGTGATCAGACCGACCTTGGCACCAAGTCCCATACCGACGATTTGCGAAGTTGGAGCGAGCATTTCAGGCATACCCGGTCCACCTTTAGGACCTTCATAACGGATAACAACAACGTGGCCTTCTGCGATTTTACCGTTTGCGATGCCAGCCAGCGCATCTTCCTGTGAATCAAAGCAGATGGCAGGGCCTTTGTGATAGCCACCAACAGACGGATCAACTGCACCGACTTTAATGATGGAGCCTTGCGGCGCCAGATTACCGAACAATACAGCCAAACCGCCGCGTTCGGAATAAGGGTTGTCCAGCTTGTGGATAACATTGGTATCCAGAATTTCCTGACCCTCTACATTTTCACGGAGTGTTTTTCCGGTTACGGTAATACAGTCACCATGCAGCGCGCCCGGTTTCTTCAGAAGTTCATTCAACACTGCGCTTACGCCGCCTGCATTATGAACATCCTCGATATGATAGTCGGAAGCAGGTGCTAATTTGGACAAATGAGGTACGCGGTTCGCCACTTCATTAATCCGTTCGATAGGGTAGTCTACTTCAGCTTCATGAGCCAGTGCCAATGTGTGCAATACTGTATTGGTAGAGCCACCCATTGCCATGTCCAGCGCAAATGCGTTATCAATAGCTTCTTTAGTCACGATATCACGCGGTTTCAGGTCCAGCTTGATCAATTCCATCAATTGACGTGCAGATTGTTTGACGAATTCTTTACGTTCTTCCGCTACTGCGAGAATGGTGCCGTTACCAGGCATAGCCAGACCCATCGCTTCTGCGAGACAGTTCATGGAGTTCGCTGTGAACATACCTGAGCAAGAGCCGCAAGTTGGACAGCCGTATTGTTCTAATTCCAGCAGGCTTTGATCGTCGATTTTACCAGCCTGATATGCACCTACGCCTTCGAAGACGGAGGTCAGGGAAATAGAGCGTCCGTTCTTGTCTTTACCAGCTTTCATAGGACCGCCGCTAACGAAAATAGTTGGAATGTTAACGCGCAATGCGCCCATCATCATGCCGGGTGTGATTTTATCACAGTTAGGAATGCAAACCATGCCGTCAAACCAGTGAGCGGAAACGACAGTTTCCAGAGAGTCAGCTATAATTTCGCGGCTTGGCAGAGAATAACGCATACCGATGTGCCCCATGGCAATACCGTCATCTACACCGATGGTGTTAAACTCGAAAGGTACACCGCCTGCCTCACGAATGGCTTGCTTGACAATTTTGCCGAATTCCTGCAAATGGACGTGACCCGGTACGATATCAATATACGAGTTGCATACCGCAATAAACGGTTTGTCAAAATCTTCTTCCTTGACACCCGCTGCGCGCAGCAAGCTGCGGTGAGGAGCGCGGTCAAAGCCTTTTTTAATCATATCGGAACGCATTTTCGTCTTTGCTGTCATGATGCTGGTTTCCCCCCAAAGTATAAAATAGTATGGCGTTCAATGGACGCCGTAATAGCGCAGATGTTTTCTAAAGAGTCTATCATAGATGTGAGCTTTTTTCTACATATATAGAAAGTAATCGATTGGATTTTTGTGATGTCGGCCAAATATGAAAAAGCCCACTCCGCAATAAGCGGGATGGGCGTGAGCTTGCTTTTAAAGTGATGAAGGGTGTTTTATGTGGTACTGCACATTAATTTCTGCCGCCTTTGCGTCCAATGTCCCTGTAAAAATCTTTGTCATGGGACTCTGCCGTAGCATCGCCGCCGCGTTTACCAATTTCCTGATAAAATTCTTTATCATGGGAGTTAGCAGTGGCTTGCCCGCCTTTTTTACCAATCTCCTGGTAAAATTCCTTATTGTGCTTCTTAGATGTAGCTTCTCCACCCATACGACCTGCCTCTTCGCGACTCATTTTACCCTGATCCTGATTACGTGCCATGACAAATCACTCCTTTATGAAAAGTTGTTTTTTGTTGCGCGCATCCTTTACTTACCACATCACGCCTTGATGAAACAGGCTCTTTGCTAAGTAAAGAGGGTCAGGGTCCGCCTGATTTTCCGTCTGATAGCGGATTGTCGCGTGCAGATACTTGAATCAGAATGGACATAAAAAGTTATGCGGATCGTTTAAAAAGGTAAGGAGACGGTTTAAGCATCCAGTCGACCCGTGGCTCGATTAAAGGATGTGTTGCATTCCGCACCCAAGGCAGAGTTAGCAGACAGCACAGACCCGCAGCACACGCTACAATCAGCATCACTTCTATCGGAGTGTCTATATAATCGTAAATTCCCTTGGCAACAGTGGTGCGGACAATCAGACCATGAAGTAAAAAGACGTATAATGTCCGCCGCCCCATTTCAGTTATACGTCCAGTGACGGCTGGAACAAAGCTCAGAAACGCAATGGCCGCTATGAATTGCACTCCGTAAAGGCCAATGCGGTAAATCCCCGCATACCATTCGGTATGGCCCAGTTCACTATAAGTCATGCTGCCATACAGCCAGCCTGCCGGAATCCCGTAGTATGACGTTCCCGCCAGTACCATAAGCAGAAGGGACACAACGCCTGCGATCACACGAACTGGAGTCGTGAAGAAGCGACGAACATCTGCATAATGCAGATGATACCCTGCTACGAAAAAGGGCAAATAAACAAAGGTTCTGCTTATGCTGAGCCAGATGCCATCCACCGGTAGATACCCGACAAGGATACCCAGCAGCACGGAGATACCTATTTGAACAACAGGCGGCATTCCCTGGAAAGCAAGCATCAGCAGTCTCCAGCAAATATGACTGGCAAGGAACCAGAGCAGCAAATAAGGTGCAAAAAAAGAATGATGAATATGAGGGACATGGAAGAGTACAGCATCCAATATCGAATAGAGGGTTTGGAAAATAAGATATTGCATACCGATCTGAAGCAAGACTTTCCGGCCTGCGGGCCCAGCTAACGATGTTTTAGCAAAGTACCCTGTAACGAGCACAAACAACGGCATATGAAACATGAATATCCAGCTAAACCATTGTTGGGCGATGTGAAGCGAGCCGACCAATGGCTCCAGAGCATTGCCTGCAAATACGCATATGATCAGCATAAAGCGCAAATTGAGAAAAAAGCTTTCTCCTTGTATGTCATGGCTTGTCGTCATGTAATTCCCTCCGAACGGCACTCAGCCGAGTAAACTCTGTATAAAATAATCCTTACAAGGAACAAGGTACGATACTCTGAGCCTTACCATTGTGATTTTATTCACAATAGTAAGCGTTATCATGTCCTTAATATGTGGCGGAAGCTTGAACAGGGGGAAAAGACCGGGCTAATGTCTGGAAATGTCTTCTTATTTGACCCTGTGTGCGCAACGATGGTACCCTAACAAGGCTATAGATAAGCTGATTTGCGCAGCAAAAAAATTTCATCCACAAGTCATGAATCACGAGGTAAGAAATACGAAAGGAACATTTAAAATGAGAAGAAGAACGAGAAGATCATACAGCTCATATGGGACACGCGGTCCCCGGAAAATATGGAAAATTCTTTTGGGTATCCTGATTGTCATTGTGCTTATCGCTGGCTGGGGAGCATGGAAGGTATTTACGCCCTATCAGCCTGACAACACGGCCACTGCGGCATTAGCAGAAGCAGCCGATGCTGTGAAGGTGAGCGAACAGGAGCATTGGGTTGGTTTTGAGCCTGCAAAAAGAAATGGTGCTGGAGTTATTTTGTATCCGGGTGCGTTGGTGAAGCCCGAAAGTTATGCTCCTTTGGCCCGCCGTCTGGCGGAAAAGGGTCATCATGTGATCATTGCAAAAATGCCGCTGAATCTTGCATTGACTTCCCCGGATTTGGCGGGTGAGGTACTGAAGGCATATCCGAAAGAAGCTTTTGTGATTGGAGGCCATTCGTTAGGTGGTGTTATAGCAGCCCGCTATGCCGCTGCACATCCCGATCAGGTCAAGGGCGTATTTTTCCTTGCTTCCTACCCAGACAATAAAGGAAATTTGAAGGATAAAAATCTGCCGGTCATTTCCCTGCTTGGAAGTGATGATGGAGTTATTAAAATGGAAAGTGTTCAGAGTGGAAGAGCTTATCTACCAGCCAATACGCTGTATTTTACAGTTGAGGGCGGCAATCATGCCCAATTCGGCAGCTACGGAGTCCAAAAGGGGGATAACCCAGCGAAAATTAGCCCAGCCGAGCAATGGAATCAGACGGTTTCAGCTTTGCAGGACTGGATGAAAGAGAGTGTAGATTCAGCTCCAAAAAAACAGTAATGAGGAGGCGGGCTGCATGTCTGAGTTAGTCGTTCAGGGACAGCGGTTTCCATGCCGTGGCATTTTATTGGACAAGGATGGCACACTGCTGGATTTTATTCAGTTGTGGGGTCCCTGGGCCCGTTCTATACTAGAGATGCTGGAACAGCATCTTGCTGTGGCAGGTACAGATTTTATGGTGGAAAAAGGCAGCATTCTGGGTACGATCCACGACCCTGAGGGGCACGTGATCGGCTATGATCCTTCCGGCCCGCTGGCGATGGGGACAGTGGATGAAAGCACGGGTGTACTGGCTTGGCAGCTTTATACTGCCGGTGTACCATGGAATGAAGCAGTAAGGCTGGTTCGGGATTTTAACAAAACGGCGATGGCTGATGTGCGGCGACATCGGGCAGCGAAGGTGTTTCCGGGCTTACGGACGCTACTGGAGCAAAGCCGCCGTGCCGGATTGAAGCTGGCAGTTGTGACCTCTGACAGTACAGAGGCTGCGCAGGAGCACCTGGAGTGGATGGGGCTGACGTCATATTTTGACGAGGTCATCGGACACGACAGGGTTACATACGGTAAGCCGGACCCGGAGATGGCTGAAAAAGCTTGCTCCTTGCTGGGACTGTCACCAGCGGATGTGGTTGTCATCGGAGACAGCAACGGGGATATGCAGATGGGCAAGCGTGCCGGGGTGCGGCGGGCCATCGGATTTGCGCCAGAGCCGGAACGTTCCGGTCATTTGCTGGATGCGGACATCATCGTCCACGGATATGAAGAGCTGGAGGTGCGTGAAACATGGACAAAGTAAAAACGTTGGCTGATTGGATACAGCAATCACAAAACATTGTTTTTTTCGGTGGGGCGGGTACGTCGACGGAGAGCGGTATCCCGGATTTTCGTTCGGCGGCTGGTCTGTATCAGAGTGAGGAAAAATTGCCATATCCCCCGGAGGTTATGCTTAGCCGTTCCTTTTTTGTGAAGCATCCTGAAGTGTTCTTCGGCTTCTACCGGAGTAAAATGCTGCATCCGGATGCAGAGCCGAACGGCTGCCATCGTTTCCTTGCGTCACTGGAACAGCAAGGCCGCCTCAAAGCAGTCGTGACGCAAAACATTGACGGCTTGCATCAGGCCGCAGGCAGTGTGAATGTGCTGGAACTTCACGGCTCGGTGCATCGCAATCATTGTATGGAGTGCGGGCGCTTTTACAGTCTGAACGAAGTGATGGACAGCTCCGAGGTAGTGCCCAAATGTCCGGTAGATGGTGGGATTATCAAACCGGATGTCGTTTTATACGAGGAAGAGCTGGATCAGGATACGCTTGTCCGGTCCATTCAGGCTATCTCGCAGGCCGATCTGCTGTTAATTGGAGGAACCTCGCTGACGGTGCATCCTGCGGCGGGGCTGATTACTTATTTTCACGGTAAACATACGGTGCTGCTCAATACAGACCCCACCTCTTATGATCACAAGGCGGATCTCCTGATGACCGATCCCATCGGCAAGGTTATGGAAGAACTCGGCAATCAATTGGGTTTGTAATCGTTTTCTTGTCAACGACCGGATAAAAGCGCTATGATGATGTTGTTGTAATGGACATAACATTGTTTCGAGAGAGGCTGGGATAGCATGGTTTATTTGGCTAGCGATGATCGTTATGAAAGCATGAAATATAACCGCACAGGGAGATCGGGCCTTAAGCTGCCCGCCATTTCACTGGGCTTGTGGCACAATTTTGGCGGGATTAACAATGCGGAGAACGGTCGTAACATGGTTACCCGCTCCTTTGATCTGGGGATTACGCATTTTGATCTGGCCAATAACTATGGTCCTCCAGCCGGTTCGGCAGAGGAATTTTTCGGACAAGTGTTGGCTAGTGATTTGAAGCCGTACCGGGATGAGATAGTCATTTCGACCAAGGCGGGTTACTATATGTGGCCAGGACCTTATGGTGAATGGGGCTCACGCAAGTATGTGATATCCAGTCTGGATCAGAGCTTGAAGCGATTGGGGCTGGATTATGTCGACATATTCTACTCCCACCGCTTTGATCCTGATACGCCGCTGGAAGAAACAATGCAGGCTCTGGATCATATCGTACGTTCCGGCAAAGCGTTGTATGTGGGCGTGTCTAATTATAGTGCGGAGCAAACGGCAGAAGCCGCTCGTATTTTGAAGGAACTGGGAACACCGATGCTGATTCATCAGCCCAAATATTCTCTGCTCGACCGCTGGATTGAAAACGGCTTGCAGGATGTGCTGGACGAAAATGGGATCGGCAGTATTGCCTTTTGCCCACTGGCTCAGGGATTGCTGACCAATAAATATTTGAACGGAATTCCCGAGGATTCACGGGCGGCGAGTACGTCTGTTTTCTTAAATGAGAACCATGTGACGCCAGAAACGCTCCGTAAGGTGCGCGCCTTGAATCAGATGGCGGCTGCACGCGGACAAAGCTTGGCTCAATTTTCACTTGCCTGGTCTCTGCGCGGCGGTCGCTTAACCTCTGCTCTGATTGGGGCAAGCCGTGTGAGCCAAATTGAAGAAAACGTTGCTGCCTTGTCCAATCTGGACTTTTCACAGGAAGAGCTGGATCGGATTGATTCGATTCTGAATGCCGGGAACGGACAGGACGGCGGCACAGCCTAAAGGCCCAAAAATATTCCATCATCATCGGTATAACATGCATGTTCTCATACCCGATATACACGCAACAGCCCCCATCGTTGAAGGATGCGGGCTGTTTGCTATGTTCCGAACCATACGGATTGGTTGTTGCCTATGCTGCAACTGAGGATTAATCATCAGACGGAGCAGGAAGCGGATATTGCTGAACCTTGTTTCGATACTGGGTTGGCGACTGACCGCAGAAGCGCTTGAATTGACGCGAGAAATACAAAGCGTCGGTCAATCCCACCGAAGCGGCCACCTGCTCCACCGAAAGCTCGGGACGCTCGCGTAGCAGTTGGCGAGACTTGTCAATTCGCAGCTTGAGCAGATAGGTAACAGGGGAGACGCCCGTTTCCTTCTTGAATATGCGTGACAAATACGCACGGTTATAGCCAAGTCCTTCGGACATTTGTTCGATAGAAACGGGATGCGCGTATTGAGTGGACATATATTGGACCATCTGCTTGACCGTCCGCCGAATTTGCGAATCCGCCCCGGTCGGGTCAGACCAGTCACTTAAATGATTACCCGCTTCCCCCATGATCAGATACAGGTAGCCAAGGGCTGCAAGATGCGAGCTGGATTTTCGGCTGTAAAAGGCTAACTGCATCTGCTCCAAATAGCCGGGGATCAGGCTCTCACTGGAAGCGTGGAAGACAGGCTGATGCACGTGTAGCCCTGCTTCCTGCACCACCTGTTCGGTATGCTGTCCTGTAAACGCAGACCAGCGATACCGCCACGGTTCCTCTTCATCGGAGGTGTAGCTTACAAGCTGACCGGGATGGATCAGGAAAAAATCGTTTTTTTCAAGCTGATATGCGTGCTGCTCTGTTCGGAAGATGCCTTTTCCCGATTCTACGAAATGGAGTAGATAGTAATCATAGAGCTTCGGCCCGACAGCATGACCGGATTTAGTTTGGCTCTCCCCGGCAAAAAGCACGTGCAGCGGGCTTTTTTCATAAAAGACCGGATTGGAGGCCACGGCATAACTATATGAATGCGTTTGCAAATCTGGTCATCCTTCCTAGATTTGTGAATGGTTTAATAGATGCGGTATACTTACATTGTACATATCAAAGTCACATTTATCCATAGCTTTAACACATGGATGCATTACATTGTTTGACGCTTTCATTTATACTGAAATCATAAGAAGTGCCAACCTGATTAAGTTTGTTACAGGGAAGTCAGGGGGCCTTTACTAACGGTGATGAGGTGGATGCGAATATGAACACTACTGAAATAAAGAAACGTTTTATCGACAAATATGGTGAAAGCAGCCATGAGCTGCGGATATTTCATGCTCCCGGGCGTGTCAATTTGATTGGGGAGCATATCGACTACAACGGTGGCTATGTACTCCCGGCTGCACTGGAATTCGGTACAACGCTGATTCTTCGTGCACGAAATGATGATGAAATTCATTTTGCTTCGACAAACCTGTCATATGAAGTGTCCATACCGCGCGGAGAAATAGGTAACAACAAGACGGACGAATGGGTGGACTATCCGGTGGGTGTGCTGGTGGAGCTGGCTGAAAAGGGAGTTTATCCGTCTAGCGGATACGACCTGCTCTATCATGGAGAAATACCGAATGGTGCCGGATTGTCTTCATCTGCTTCCATTGAGGTCGTAACAGGCTATGCGCTGCTCACTGCCGAAAAGCAGGCAACAGACACGGTTGAAATTGCGCTGTTGTCCCAGCGGGCAGAAAACAATTATGTAGGCGTCAATTGCGGCATTATGGATCAGTTCGCCGTAGCGAACGGTGCGGCTGATCATGCGATTCTGCTGATGTGCGATACGCTGGAGTACCGCACGGTGCCTTTCCGTACGGGCGTTTATAAGCTGATCATTGGCAATACGAACAAACGTCGTGGGCTGGTAGACTCAGCCTATAACGAGCGTCGCAGCCAATGCGCCGAGGCGTTGTCGATATTGCAGCAGCAGGAGCCGTCGCTGGAATATCTCGCTCAGCTGGATGAAGCCCGCTTCGGTGAGCTCCAGCATTATATTACGGATGAAACGGTACGCCGCCGGGCACAGCATGTGGTGGAGGAAAACGCTCGTGTTCTGGCTTCTGTCGATGCCCTTGCGGCGAATGATCTTGCAGCCTTTGGACAGTTGATGAACGCTTCACATGATTCGCTGCGCGATCTGTATGAGGTCAGCTGTACGGAGCTGGATGTAATGGTGGAAGAAGCAAGACGTATTCTCGGCACGCTGGGCTCGCGTATGACGGGAGCCGGATTTGGGGGCTGTACGGTTTCACTGGTTCATGAGGACGATGTGGAACGGTTTGTGAAGGAAGTCGGCGAAGCTTATCAGACCCGGACAGGGCTGGAAGCCAGCTTTTATGTATGCAAGGCAGGAGACGGAGTTAAAGAACTGAAGGAGGACGAATGACATGGCCATTTTAGTAACAGGCGGAGCCGGATATATCGGTTCACATACCGTAGCAGAACTGTTGGATCGGGGAGAAGAAGTTGTGGTGCTGGACAATTTGCAAACCGGGCACAAGGCAGCGCTGCTCGGAGGCAAGCTGTATGAAGGTGATCTGAGAGATAAAGAGCTGCTGTCCAGACTGTTCACCGAAAACAGTATCGATGCGGTTATCCATTTTGCAGCCAACTCGCTGGTTGGGGAAAGTATGCAAAATCCGGGTAAATATTATGACAACAACGTATTCGGCGCGTTGAGCTTGCTGGAGGCGATGAAGGATGCTGGTGTGCGCAGAATCGTATTTTCCTCCACTGCGGCTACCTATGGCGAACCGGAGAAGGTGCCGATTGAAGAGGGAGACCGTACGGAGCCAACAAATGTATATGGTGAAACGAAGCTGATGATGGAGCGCATGATGTCGTGGTTTGATAAAGTATTGGGCATCAAATATGTGTCCTTGCGGTATTTTAATGCGGCTGGTGCGCATGACAGCGGCAAAATCGGTGAGGATCATCGTCCGGAAAGTCATCTGATTCCGCTGGTACTCCAGACAGCACTGAAACAGCGCCCGCACATCGCGGTATTTGGTGAGGACTATGCTACACCTGACGGAACGTGCATCCGGGATTACATTCATGTGAGCGATCTGGCAGATGCCCATGTGCGTGCGGTGAATTATTTGCGCGAAGGCCATGACAGCAACGTGTTTAATCTGGGCAACGGACAGGGCTTCTCGGTGAAGGAAGTTATCGAGACGGCACGCAAGGTCACCGGACTCGACATTCCGGTCGTTACAGAGCCACGGCGCGCGGGTGATCCGGCAGTATTGGTTGCCTCTTCTGACAAGGCACGTTCAGTGCTGGGCTGGAGTCCGGCACGTACCCAACTGGAGGACATTATTAGCGGAGCTTGGGGCTGGCATCAGTCGCACCCTCAGGGCTACGGCGACGAATAGACGGGAGACGATGACATGATGAGCGAGAGTCAATCCGCAGATAGAGGTCAAGGCCGGGAACATTCCCGGTATGGGGCCCAAGACATCGACGAAACTGTACAGCAAGCCGCTCTGTATGCGATTGAGCAACTGGTTGCATTCGCACAAAACCGGGGATTGATCGGTCCGCAAGACACAGATTACAGCCGTAATCTGCTGCTGGAGCAGTTCGGGTTTTCGGAGCCTTATTCCGGCGGGGAGGCAGGGGGCATTACAGCCCCCGAAGTTCTCCAGCCTGTGCTTAATGTATTGATTGATTATGGCTATACGATTGGACTCATATCGGAAAACACAGCTACGTACCGTGATTTGCTGGATTCCAAAATTATGGGTCTCCTGATGGCAAGACCGTCTGAAGTCATCCGTGAGTTTCACCAAACGGAGGCTGAACGCGGTATAGAGGCGGCGACAAATGCTTTTTATCAACTGTCCATCGACTCGAATTACATCCGAATGGACCGCGTTGCCAGCAATGTGTACTGGAATCAGCCGACACCTTACGGAGATATGGAAATCACGATTAATCTGTCCAAACCGGAGAAAAGTCCGAAGGAAATCGCAATGGCGAAGCTTCTTCCGCCGCCTGTTTATCCAAAATGTCAATTATGCCGTGAAAACGTTGGGTATGCCGGAAGAGTGAATCATCCGTCCCGCCAAAACCTGCGCATCCTTCCGGTGGAATTGAACGGGGAACCGTGGTTCTTTCAATATTCGCCCTATGTGTACTACAACGAGCATTGCATCGTGTTCCATCACGATCATGTGCCGATGAAGCTTACGAAGGATACGCTGCGGCGGTTGCTGGCATTTACGAAAGCGTTCCCGCACTATTTTATCGGTTCCAATGCCGATCTGCCGATTGTCGGGGGCTCTATTTTGACTCACGATCATTTTCAAGGTGGACGTCATACGTTCCCTATTGAAAAAGCGGAGGTGGACGTTGTGTACCGCAATGAAGCCTTCCCGCAAGTCACAGCAGGTATTGTGAACTGGCCGATGTCAGTGATCCGCTTTACTTCAACGGATGTCGAAGCGTTGCTGGAGGCGGGGAATGCCGCTTTTGAAGCCTGGAAGGCATACAGCGATCCCGCAGCGGATGTCCTCTCTCATACAGAGCAGGACGGAGAAACGGTGCCTCATAATACGGTGACACCGATTGTACGCAGGGATGCCAAAGGAAAGTATCAGATGGATCTGGTGCTACGCAACAATCGGACGAGTAGTGAGCACCCGGAAGGTATTTTTCACCCTCATCGGGAGATGCATCATATCAAGAAGGAAAATATCGGCCTGATCGAGGTTATGGGGCTTGCGATTTTGCCGGGGCGGCTTAAGGATGAACTGGATGAAATTGCAGATATTTTGTGTGGGAACGACGAGTTGGCTGTAGCTATGCAGCAGGAAGGGCATCCGCTATTCAAGCATGTGGACTGGATTTACCAGTTAAACACCCGATTCGGTCGCCTGCCTGACAAGGAGACGGCTGTTCGTACCGTACAAAATGAGGTCGGACTGAAATTCAGTGAAATTTTGGAGCATGCAGGGGTGTACAAGCGCAATTCGGAAGGTCAACAAGCGTTTGGACGTTTTATACAGCAATTGGGTTATATAATAGGTGAATAAAATAAATGCAGGCAGCACATAATACAGTGCGAGAACCCTCCCAAGATATGACATGGAACCATGCTCCTCAGGAGCGTGGTTTTTTTTTCTGAAAAAGAAGCAAATTTGTTTCCTGTAACTGAAAAGGTTATAATAGAGAAGTTTCTTAACATTAAACTTTAGAAAATATTGGAGGCGAACGTTTGCGATGAAAGCATTCGAATTTTATAATCCTACTCAATTGATCTTCGGTAAAGGCCAGTTAGAGGCTCTTAAGCGTGAAGTTCCTAAATACGGTAAACGTGTACTGCTTGTATATGGAGGCGGCAGCATTAAGCGCAGCGGCTTGTATGATAATGTAATAAGTCTACTTAAAGAGATCGGCGCAGAGGTAACGGAACTGGCTGGTGTAGAACCAAATCCTCGCTTGTCTACAGTACATAAAGGCGTGGAATTGTGTAAAACACATCAAATCGACCTCGTACTGGCTGTTGGCGGTGGTAGTGTGCTGGATTGCTCCAAAGCGATTGCTGTCGGGGCGAAATATGATGGCGACATGTGGGATTTTGCAGAGCGTAAAGCGACTCCGCAGGCAGCATTGCCTTTAGGTACAGTTCTGACGATGGCCGCCACCGGTTCCGAAATGAACGCAGGTTCTGTCATTACGAACGAAGAAACACAGGAAAAACTGGGATGGGGCAGCGTATTTGCGTTCCCTGCGTTTTCCATTCTTGATCCGGTAAACACATATTCTCTGCCACAAAATCAAACGGTGTACGGAATCGTGGATATGATGTCACATACGCTGGAGCATTACTTCCATTTGGAATCTAACACTCCGGTTCAGCTTGGCTGGTGTGAAACGATTTTGCGTACAGTTATTGATGCGGCTCCGGGCCTGGTCAACGATCTGGAGAACTACGAGCTGCGTGAAACGATTATGTACTGTGGTACGATGGCGCTAAACGGCTTCCTGAACATGGGGCTGACAGGTGACTGGGCAACTCATAATATCGAGCATGCGGTGTCTGCTGTTTATGATATTCCACATGGCGGAGGACTGGCGATTTTGTTCCCGAACTGGATGAAGCACAATTTGCATGTAAAGCCTGAACGCTTCAAGCAACTGGCTGTGAATGTGTTCCATGTGAACCCGGAAGGCAAGAGTGACGAAGAAGTAGGGCTGGAAGGTATTCAGGCGTTGCGTGATTTCTGGAACTCGATTGGTGCGCCAAGCCGTCTGGCTGATTACGATATTGATGATTCCAAAATCGACGTTATGGCTGATAAGGCTGTGAAATTCGGTTCTTTTGGTGGCTTTAACAAGCTGAATCGCGAAGATGTAGTGGAAATTTACAAAGCATCTCTGTAATCCAGTCATTTAGTCATTCGATATTGCAAGCACGTTTGTACGTCTTGAGACGTATGGACGTGCTTTTTTTGGGTTTGATTTGGAATTTAAGAGGAAAATTTTGAAACTTTTTAAGGTTGAATACGTAAACATAGTTATAGGCTGGAAACCAGACTGAAAAGGTACATGGAAGGAGGAGCCGCATGGAAACCATATTTTGGTGGTTGTTGGCAGGGGGCGCTATCTTTACTGTGGTCAGTGTGTTGATCGGGGATGTGCTTGGTGGTTGGCTGGATGGATTGGAGCTGCCGGGCCTAGATTGGTTCAGACCCGTCGTTTTACTTGGAGCGATGACCGCTTTTGGCGGGGCTGGCGTACTGCTGACAAAATATACCGGGCTGAGCACGGGCTGGGTCGTTGCGTTTGCCCTTGCGATTGCATTTGTGATCGGAGTGCTTGTGTTTTTTGCGTTTATCAAGCCCATGGCGAACTCGGAGGTGTCCAGCGGCTTCTCGATGGGTGAGCTGACCGGAAGGATCGGTGAGGTCACCGTTCCGGTACCTGAGGTTGGTTACGGGGAGGTTATGATCCGCTTGGGTGCAGGCAACACCATACATACAGCATCGAGCTTTGATCACAAACCGCTAGCTGCGGGAACCCGTATCGTCGTGGTTGAGGTCGCAGAGGGTGTCGTCCGCGTAGCATATCTGGACACGTAGACGGCGCATTCGCTTAACTTGAGGGGAGCGTGAACGGGAGTGTCAAGTTTGCAGGATATTGTATTGGTCCCGGGGATTGTCGTCATCGTTATCGTCATATTAGGGATTGCTTTTTGGGCCCGTTACAAAACGGTAGGACCGGATGAAGGAATGATCGTTACGGGTTCATTTTTGGGAAATAAAAATATTTCCGAGGATGATTCCGGTCGTAAAATCAAAATTGTGCGCGGCGGGGGTGCCTTTATATGGCCTATTTTTCAGCAGTCCGAATTTATTTCTTTATTGTCCCATAAACTGGATGTAACAACACCGGAAGTGTATACGGAGCAAGGGGTTCCCGTGATTGCGGACGGTGTGGCGATCATCAAGGTCGGTAGCTCCATTGAGGATGTAGCAACAGCAGCGGAGCAGTTCATCGGGAAGCCGCTAGAGGCCCTTAGGGGAGAAGCTCAGGAAGTGCTGGAGGGCCATTTGCGTGCGATCCTCGGCTCGATGACAGTGGAGGAAGTATATCGTAATCGAGATCGGTTTGCGCAGGAAGTACAGGGCGTGGCTGCTCGCGATCTGAAAAAGATGGGTCTGCAAATTGTATCATTCACGATTAAAGATGTGCGTGATAAGCACGGATATCTGGATGCGCTTGGTAAGCCGAGAATTGCCGCTGTGAAACGGGATGCGGAAATTGCCGAAGCTGAGGCGGTACGGGATGCCCGGATTCAAAAGGCGCGTGCGGAGCAGGAAGGGCAGAAGGCTGAACTGTTGCGTGATACAAACATTGCCGAGGCAGCCAAGGAGAAGGAACTGAAAGTGGCTTCGTTTAAGAAAGAGCAGGATACGGCCAAGGCGGAAGCCGATCAGGCTTATCACATTCAGGAGGCCCGTGCCAAACAGACTGCCGTCGAGGAGCAGATGAAGGTCGAGCTGGTGCGCAAGGAGCGCGAAATTGATCTTCAAACCAAGGAGATTCAGGTGCGTGAAAAACAATATGATGCGGAAGTGAAGAAGAAGGCGGAAGCGGATCGGTATGCGGTAGAGCAAGCCGCTGAGGCGGATAAATCGCGTAAAATGCGTGAGGCGGAATCGCTGCAATACTCGATTGAGACACAGGCTAAAGCGTCAGCTGAACAAAAAAGGCTGGATGGGCAAGCCGAAGCGGATGCGGAACGCGCCAAAGGTACGGCAGATGCTGATGTCATCCGTTTGCGTGGTCTGGCGGAAGCTGAGGCCAAGGAAAAGCTGGCGGAGGCGTTTCAGAAGTTTGGTGAGGCAGCCGTACTCGATATTATCGTGAAAATGCTGCCCGAACTAGCCGGCCGGATTGCTGAGCCAATTGCGTCCATTGATAAATTAACGGTTGTGGATACAGGCAAGGGAGAAGGAGCAGCGCGTGTCAGCAATTATGTCACAGAGCTAATGGCTACGGCTCCAGAGATGCTCAAGAGTGTGTCCGGTATTGATGTAGAGCAGTTAATTAAGGGGCTGACCACGGGGAAAAAGGGCCTTCATTCCGTATCGTCCTCCGGTGAAACGGATAAGCTGCACATTCATGCCCCGGTTGAGGTTGCGCCGCGGGATAAAGAATAGCCGCAGGGCTTACAGGAGCAGATACCCCTTAACAGAAATAAACGCTTTTCATCACAGCTTTTCCCGATTATTGTGATGAAAAGCGTTTTCTTTTTATTGACCTTTAGCGGAATATTTGGTACTTTAACGTGGATTCCTCTGAGCTTCATGCTCTAATTCTTAGGATCAAGGTTCAGATAAAAAGAGGTGCGGATGTGAGCAGCCTACAAGTGGCGAAAGCGCTGAATAACAATGTGATTATCGGGATGCATCCCGAGCATGATGAGGTTGTTGTGATTGGAAAAGGAATCGGTTTCAATCGCAAAAACGGCGATCTTATACCGTTGGATTCAGTTGAAAAATTATTTATATTAAAAAGCCATGAGGAGCAGGAGCAATACAAGCGATTGCTTCCCGAGCTGGATGAAAAGCTCATTGAGGTCATTGGTGAGGTGCTTCACCATGTTCAGCTTCAAGCGAAGAAGCCTCTGAATGAGCACATATTGATTGCTTTAACCGATCACATCGCCTTTTCCATTAATCGTCAGAAGCAGGGCATTACGATCCATAATCCGTTTTTGTATGAAACGAAAGAAATTTACCCTCAGGAATACAAGATGGCTGAACAGGCAGTCTCTTTGATCAAGGACAAGATGGGTGTGGATCTGGGAACAGATGAAATCGGATTCGTGGCCTTGCATATTTACAGTGCCGTGACGAACCAGCATATTTCCGAGGTCAGGAAGGATTCTCGATTGATTGCTGATATGGTACAGGTAGTAGAGACTACGCTGGATTATCGCATTCCTCTCCAATCCCTGGATTACTCACGTCTGCTGACTCATCTGAGGTTTGCGATTGAACGTGTACGTCGGGGAGAGATTGTGCAGGAGATTTACCGATTGGACAAGCTTTTGAATGAAGAGTATCCGGAAATGTATATGTTAGCCTGGAAGCTCACGAAGATTATGGAGAAAAGGCTTCGCAAATCCGTATATCCGGCTGAGGTTAGCTATTTGACGATGCATTTACAGCGGTTGTCCCAACGCAAAGAGCAGGGAGACTAACGTTAGAACAGCTAGAACGAAAAAAGTATTGCCTCACTTTTGGCATAATGCTATACTAAATTTCGTAATGAGCAAGACAACAATTGAATATTTAACGTGTTACTGATTCGATCAGGCATGAGTTGTTTTAAGTTATGATTGTTTACAGCCTACCGGGGTAAGCTATATCCCAAGGTTGTGTTCAAACATACTTAAATCGGCTCATGCCTTTTTTGTTGTTTTGCCTCTGTATTCTAATTTTTAGAGAAGGAAGTGGAACGTATGTTTAAAAAGCTTTTCGGTGTTTTACAGCGTGTCGGCAAAGCTTTAATGCTTCCTGTAGCTATTTTGCCGGCTGCGGGACTTTTATTGGGGATCGGCAACATGTTGGTCAATCCCGATTTTCTCCAGTACATTCCTGCATTAAATGCGGGCTGGGTACAATCGGTAGCGACGATCATGATGAATGCCGGACAAATTGTTTTTGATAATCTGGCACTGTTGTTTGCAGTCGGCGTAGCTGTCGGTCTGGCAGGCGGTGAAGGCGTAGCAGGTTTGGCTGCGATCATCGGTTACCTTGTCATGAACATTACGTTGGGTACAGCTGTGGGTGTTACACCGGGGCTGATCGCTCAAAAAATACCGGGCTATGCGAACGTGTTGGGGATTCCAACGCTGCAAACCGGGGTGTTCGGCGGGATTATCATCGGTATACTGGCCGCGGCCATGTACAATCGCTTTTTCAAAATTGAGCTTCCTTCGTATCTGGGCTTTTTCGCGGGTAAGCGGTTCGTTCCGATTGCAACGGCAGTGTCTTCATTGCTAATCGGACTATTGCTGGTCATTGTGTGGCCTCCCGTACAATCTGGACTGAACGTTGTATCTCACTTCATGGTTGATTCCAACCCGACACTGGCCGCTTTCATTTTTGGGGTCATTGAACGCTCACTTATTCCTTTCGGATTGCATCACATTTGGTATTCACCGTTCTGGTTTGAGTTCGGCGAGTATGTGAACAAGGCAGGTCAAACGATTCATGGTGACCAGCAAATCTTCTTTAACCAGCTTCGTGATGGAGTTGCATTGACAGCAAGTACGTTCCAAGTGGGTAAATTCCCGTTCATGATGTTCGGTTTGCCAGCCGCAGCGCTTGCAATGTATCATGAAGCAAGACCGGAACACAAAAAATATGTAGCAGGTATTATGGGTTCAGCAGCTTTGACCTCGTTCTTGACAGGGATTACGGAGCCACTGGAATTTTCCTTCCTGTTCGTAGCTCCACTGCTGTTCGCGGTGCATGCTGTGTTTGCAGGGCTGTCGTTTATGACCATGCAAATTTTGAATGTTAAAATCGGTATGACCTTCTCCGGCGGATTTATCGACTTCCTGATCTTCGGGATTATTCCGAATCGTACGTCTTGGTGGTACGTCATCATCGTCGGTCTGATTTTGGCGGTTATTTACTACTTCGGATTCCGATTCATCATACGGAAGTTTAACCTGAAAACACCAGGGCGTGAAGAAGCTACAGAAAATGTTGAAGGAGCCGCAGTCGGTACCACAGACGAGCTTCCAGGCAATATTTTGGAAGCTTTCGGCGGGGCGTCCAATATCAAGCATTTGGATGCTTGTATCACACGTCTTCGTATTGAAGTTAACGAGAAGTCCAACGTTGACAAGACTCGTCTGAAACAGCTTGGCGCAGCGGGTGTACTCGAAGTCGGCAACAACGTACAAGCCATTTTCGGTACACGTTCCGACACGATTAAAACGCAAATGGCTGATATTATGGCGGGACGCACACCTGCTCCTGCTCCGGCCTCGGCTCAACCTGCTCCGCAAGAAGAGAAGGAAGCTGGTGAAGAAAAACAGACCATCATCGTTGAAGATATCGTGATGCCTGTTAACGGAGAATTGGTTGATATTTCGACTGTTCCTGATCCGGTATTTGCAGAACGTATGACAGGAGACGGCTTTGCTGTCGTGCCAAATGATGGAACGATTGTGTCACCTGTATATGGTAAAGTATTCAATGTATTCCCAAGCAAGCATGCCATTGGTATCCAATCTGACGGCGGTAAGGAAGTGCTTGTTCATATCGGGGTGAACACAGTGAAACTTAAAGGCCAAGGGTTTGACATTTTGGTGAACGAAGGCGATCTTGTGTCAGCCGGTCAACCGATTATGAAAGTAGACCTGGAATACGTGAAGGCAAACGCAAAATCCATCATCTCACCAGTCATTTTTACCAATCTTCCAGAAGGTTCTTCGGTAACTTTAAACAAAACTGGAGTATTGAAGGCTGGCGAAGATGGTATAATTACGATAAAATAAATTCTATGTGTTTCGGATTAGTGATTAGGCGGCTTGGGTCGCCTGATCATCGACCCGGCTTCACTACACGTATACTGCGTGTAAACAAATATTATCCATAGGAAAGTGGGAGGAACAATTATGCAAACAACTTTTAGAATTACTGATGAAGATGGTATCCATGCACGTCCTGCAACTGCTCTGGTAAATACAGCTAATAAATTCAGCGGTGCTGAATCTTTTGCCGAAGCTAACGGTAAAAAAGTAACTTTGAAATCCATTCTGGGTGTATTGTCTCTCGGTCTGGAACAAGGCGATATTATCAACATCATCTGTGAAGGCGCTGAAGCTGCTGACGCTCTGAAAGCTCTTGAAAATGTAATCGTTAACGAAGGGCTGGGCGAAGTTCATGCTTAAAATTTCCGGGATTGCCGCTTCGGCAGGCATAGCCATTGCCCGGGCGTTTATCTTGGAGCATCCGAATTACGCTGTAGAGAGACGCGCGGTTGGTGATGTTGAAGCTGAAATCGCGAGATTGGATGCGGCTTTGGTACAATCTCAAACCGAATTGGAATCGATTAAGGAGAAAACGCTTCAGGAGCTGGGAGAGAAGAAAGCAGAAATTTTTGCATCTCACCTGCTAATCCTGAATGATCCTGAATTGATCGATCCGGTTAAAGCTAAGATCAGAGACGAGCAGCTTAATGCTGACTATGCTTTGAATGAAGTAGCTACACAGTTTATTTCCATGTTTGAAAACATGAAAAGTGCCTATTTGCAAGAACGCGCATCGGACATGCGTGATGTAACCAAGCGGATCCTGAATCACCTGCTTGGTGTTCATTTTGTCAGTCCTGCAGAAATTGCCGAAGAAACGATTGTGCTTGCAGAAGATTTGACACCTTCCGACACAGCTCAGCTGAATCGCGAATTTGTTAAAGGTTTTGCAACCAACATCGGCGGACGTACTTCGCACTCGGCTATTATGGCTCGTTCACTTGAAATTCCTGCGGTTGTAGGAACGAAAAATATATTGTCCCAAGCTAAAAGCGGGGATTTGATTATCGTCGATGGTCTGGATGGTCACGTATTTGTGAACCCTTCCGAAGAGATCGTTGCGGAATACCAAGCTAAACAGGTAGCATACGACAAGCAACGCGAAGAGTGGCGCAAGCTGCGCGGCGAAGCTACGGTTTCCGTCGATGGTGTGCATGTCGAGCTGGCAGCCAATATCGGTACGCCTAACGATGTAGCTGGCGTTCTGGATAACGGTGGCGAAGGCGTTGGCCTGTATCGTACTGAATTCTTGTACATGGGACGCGATAAGCTTCCATCCGAAGAAGTACAGTACACAGCATACAAAACCGTTCTGGAAAGAATGGAAGGCAAACCGGTTGTAGTCCGCACGTTGGACATCGGTGGCGACAAAGAGCTTCCTTATCTGGATCTGCCGAAGGAAATGAATCCATTCCTCGGATTCCGTGCTATTCGTCTGTGTCTGGATCGTCAGGATATTTTCCGTACTCAATTGCGCGCTTTGCTACGGGCAAGTGTACATGGTAACCTGCGGATCATGTTCCCGATGATTGCTACACTGAACGAATTCCGTGAATCCAAAGCTGTGTTGCTGGAGGAAAAGGAAAAGTTGGTAGCCGAGGGTGTAGCCGTATCTGAAGAAATTCAGTTGGGCATCATGGTAGAAATTCCTTCTACAGCGGTATTGGCTGACCAATTCGCAAAAGAAGTTGATTTCTTCAGTATCGGTACGAACGATCTGATTCAATACACAATGGCAGCGGATCGCATGAACGAGCGGGTTTCTTACCTGTATCAACCATATAACCCATCCATTCTGCGTCTGGTGAAAATGGTTATTGATGCCGCTCACCGTGAAGGACGTTGGGTTGGTATGTGCGGCGAAATGGCAGGGGATACAACAGCAATTCCATTGCTGCTGGGTCTGGGACTCGATGAGTTCAGCATGAGTGCTACTTCCATTCTGCCAGCACGCAGTCAAATTTCGAAATTGTCCCGCGCAGACATGGAGAAACTGGCTGCAAAAGCTTTAGACATGCAAACAGCCGAGCAGGTTGTTGAATTGGTTCAAAGCATTGAAGGTTAAGGAAGGGCATTACATTTTCAAAGGTTATATCTTTTTCCAACAAAAATTGCTGTCTACATACAGCGGCCGGTACCTAACAGATACCGGCTTTTTTGTATGCCTAGAGTTGGAGTTTGCTTTTAGCTGCATGAGCAATTCAATATCGGCTTGCGAGCTGCGGTTGCTTCGTCCAGTCGCGTGACCGGAGTGGTATATGGAGCATTTAGCACCAATTCAGGCGTTTCCTCCGCTTCCCGCGAAATTTGAATCATGGTGTCGATGAAGGCATCAAGCGTCTCCTTGCTTTCCGTTTCTGTCGGCTCGATCATGATACATTCCTCTACATTCAGCGGGAAATAAATCGTAGGTGGATGGTAGCCGAAATCGAGCAATCGTTTGGCAACATCAAGCGTACGCACTCCGAATTTCTTCAAGCCGCGCCCGGACATCACAAATTCATGCTTGCAATACCCCGGATAAGGGATGTCAAAATGAGGAGCCAATCGATGCATCATATAATTGGCATTCAGTACGGCACATTCGGATACTCTCTTCAAGCCGTCAGGGCCGTAGCTGCGGATATAGGCATAGGCACGGACGAGAATGCCGAAGTTGCCGTAAAAGGCTTTGACCCGTCCAATGGAATCTCCCTGCTCCCGGTCCCAGCGGTACATACCCTGCGGATCACGCACGACAAGCGGCTTGGGTAAATACGGAATGAGCCGCTGCTTTACCCCGACAGGTCCCGCGCCGGGACCGCCCCCGCCATGTGGGGTACTCATCGTTTTGTGCAAATTGAGATGCACCACGTCAAAGCCCATATCCCCGGGGCGGGTGATCCCCATAATGGCATTGGAGTTCGCGCCGTCATAGTAGAGCAGGCCACCCGCTTCATGCACAATTGCGGCAATGTCAGCGATTTGCTTCTCGAACAGCCCAAGCGTGTTCGGGTTGGTCAGCATAAGCGCAGCGGTGTCGTTGCCTACGGCTTGACGCAGCGCGTCCAGATCCACCAGCCCCTGCGGTGTGGAGGGGAGGGTGATCGTTTCGAAGCCTGCCACAGCGGCGCTGGCGGGGTTCGTTCCGTGCGAGGAATCCGGCACGAGCACCTTGGTTCGCCGCTCACCACGTGCTTCGTGGTAGGAGCGGATCATCATCAGCCCGGTCCATTCGCCATGGGCGCCCGCGGCGGGCTGAAGGGTGACGGCATCCATGCCGGTTAACGCGGCCAGATCGTTTTGAAGCGTATGGAGTAGCGCCATGGCTCCCTGGATGCTGTCCTCCGGCTGGTACGGATGGATTTTGGCGAAGCCTGCATAACGGGCGACATCCTCGTTTACCTTGGGGTTGTATTTCATCGTACAGGAGCCGAGCGGATAAAATCCGTTGTCCACGCCAAAATTGCGCCGTGACAGGGCGGTATAATGTCGAATAACGTCTACTTCGTATACCTCGGGCAATGCCGCAGGCTCGCTGCGCTGCGCATAATCCGGCAAAAGCTCTGCCACCGGACGGCGGGGAACATCGCATTCGGGCAGAGAATAGGCGATACGGCCCGGTCTGCTCAATTCAAAAATGAGCGCCTGATCATGCTCTTTCATCTGGTTTCGACTGGATTCGACTTCTGGAGTCGGTGTACCCTGATCTAGTCCGGTAGTGTATGTCATAGCAATCCCCCCAAGGTGTGCACGAATTGGTCGATCTCTTCCTTTGTTCGTTGCTCTGTCACGGCAATCAGCATGTGACCTGCATATTCCTCATAATCCCGCCCTAAATCGTAGCCGCCGATAAATCCGGCAGCAAGCAGTCCGGCTTGCAGTTTATTCATATCGGTACCCTCAGGTAACCGCAGGGCAAACTCGTTAAAGGTGGGTGCAGTAAAGGAGGCAGTCACGCCCTTCAAGCCGAGTAGTTGCTCCAATGCGTAACGGCTTTTGTGCAAGTTTAGCTCGGCTACCTCGGCGATGCCCTGTCGACCCATGACGGACAAATACACAGAGGCGGATAAGGCGAGCAACGCCTGATTGGAGCATATGTTAGAGGTGGCCTTTTCGCGGCGGATATGCTGTTCCCGCGCTTGCAAGGTCAGCACGAAGCCGCGTTTACCGTTGCGATCTGTGGTCTGGCCCACTATACGTCCGGGGATACGGCGCATATGCGCCTGAGAAACGGCAAAGTAACCACAGGTTGGGCCACCGAGGGAGGAGGAGATGCCGAGCGGCTGCGCGTCTCCTACGACAATATCCGCGCCCTGCTTACCGGGTGCTTCCAGCAGGCCCAGCGTCAGCGGATTGGCGCTGACAACCATAAGACCCTTGTGGGCGTGGATCAGGTCAGCCATCGGCTTCAGATTTTCCACGGCCCCGAAAAAATTAGGGCTTTGGACCAAAACAGCCGCCGTCTGCTCCGATATGGCCGCCGTTAATGCCTTCACGTCAGTTACACCATCTGCACAGTCGATCTCCACGACATCCAAATCCAGCCCGCGTGCATAGGCCGCCAACACCTGACGTGCCTCCGGATGGACGGTCCGCGATACGATAAGCTGCTTGCGGCGGGGGGGGGGGG
>NZ_ASRY01000029.1 GCF_000520815.1 Paenibacillus maysiensis
TCGTTCCCATTAAAACGATGGACATCGTAGAGGGAATTCAATCTATACAAAAGAAGAAAGTCGCTGCCTATTGCCGGGTCAGTACAGATTCCGAGGAGCAAAAGGAGAGCTATACCAATCAGGTCAATCATTATACAAAGTACATTCAAAACAACTTGGAATGGGAAATGGCTGATATTTACGCAGATGAAGGCATCACCGGAACCAGCACTAAAAATAGAACGCACTTTAATCGCATGATACAGGATGCCCGAAACGGTAAACTGGATCTTATACTGGTCAAGTCGATTTCGAGGTTTGCTAGGAATACACTGGATTTATTGAAATATGTACGGGAACTTAAAAGTCT
>NZ_ASRY01000030.1 GCF_000520815.1 Paenibacillus maysiensis
GCATCTACCGCAAGTCGCAAATTGGCAGCGGCCTTCACCCATTCATCCGGCGATGCTTGCACGGATTGTGTAGCTTGCTGTACCCCAAGAATACTGCCGGACAAAGCATGAATAGCCTCCACAGACAGCGCAGCCTGTACCTGACCCGTGCTGAACCATCGGCTTACCTCCGCAACATCGGCGTTCGCTTTTTCAATATTTCCATCCATTACATCCCGGTACAATACCGCAGCCGCACGATCCAGCTCCTCTATTTCCTTTGCATTACTGGTGGACTTGGGCTGATCCCGCGCTTCCGCAATGCCCGGAGGGAAACATACGGAAAGCAACAAAACCATAGCTAACACAACTCCCGAAACAACACGCAGGACACCACGAAACGCCTGACTCCAATCCATGGGACATCCCTCCTCACCTTACTGTATGCAAGGTTACAGGGACTAGAACTCGGCTTTAGCGTGCTGCTATCTGCTAGGGCAGGTTATGCCCGTGACAAAATAGGAAACATTAGTTTATGTTCTGTACATATACTTTCATTGTTAGATCTATAAAATAGTGTAGTATCTTCTTGATTCAGAAGAGAAATTTCGCAACCCTCCATTGGATCTGGCGTAAAGCCGAAAACAATTTTCTTCGTTTCTTTTTCCATGACTACAGATAAAATCAATTCTATAGAAATATCCCCCGTTCCAAAAATATCGTAACAATTCATGATATTTTCTTCGAAATCCATAATGACAATCGTGTCATACAGAGGGATATAGAACACCTTATCTTTAAAAAAAGAGGTGCAATAGAACAATATTAACCATTCACTGCTTTCCATAGAAAAATATGAATAAGGATTTAAAGAGGAACATTTTCTTTTCAATAGCTGTAAATCTGACGTCGCCTCCATGTTCAATTTTTTAACTGGAACGTCCATGCTTTTATCTGGTGCTTTCCGGATACATTGATATTCTTGTGCAGCAGCAAAACCAAATTTAGGATAAAACTCCTTCACATCATCATTAGCAAAAAGATACATTGCATCACAATTCCCATGCCAATCCTGTAGCACACGTTCTATCAAAAAGCGACTCAGCCCTTGATTCCTATAGTTAGGATCTGTCATTACGGTTCCGATTTGAATAAATTTCTTCTGTTCACCTGACAAACTAAAATCCATCAGACTCACAGATACATTAGCCACCACGCAATCCCCATCTAACAGTACATAAGGAATATATTTTTCATCCCAGAATCCTAATTGATCCCAAAATTGATCCCAAACTTCAAAATCCAGATCAAAACTTTGTTTTGCTAATTGGTTAAAGCTCTTTCTTATTTTAGGATCATCACGAATTCCCTTTCCAAATCTATATTCTTTTTTATTTATAACGATAACCATCAATAATTCTCCAATTCGTAAAAATTAAATCATAAAATTAATATTGGACCTATTCCAATGATTTGGCCTTATTAAATGAGGAAGTCATTCGATCACGCACGTACATGGCAAGCCATGAAGCTGCGATACTGAAAAGGGTCAGCATATAGGTAAAAGTACGCACTTGTGGTACAAAATCCGTTAGCGACCTCGGAAGATACGGATATATGCCAAATGTATAATCGACCGTATCATTTAACAGTGTCCACAAAGCTGCTACGCACAGAGCCGCCCATTTGCAGGTGAAAAAACGAACGAACAGCAAGGCTTCGACTGCCATTGCCGTGTGAGATGCTACCAGCATCCAATCCTGCCATATCATATGCCCTCCCTGCGCGACACCCCAAAAAATAATAGCTGAGGCCCAGATGCCGTATTTTACACTCGTAACCACAGCTAACGCCTCCGTCAGTTGGCGAATGACCTTCAAGCTCTTCAGGCGCGGAGGATAAAGCAGGAATAATACAGAAATCGTAAAAAACAGGCTGGCCGTCGGACTATCAGGCACAAATACAATCTGCCATATCGGGTGGTAGTTTAGCGTGTATTCCAATTGCCCTCCATACCATATGTACCCATACACGGTTCCAACCAGGTTACACCAGAACAGCAGCCACAAAAAAGGCCGGCTCGTCAAGAACGACCGGCTCCACAAATAAGACAACGACACGTCCTCATCCTCCGTTCATACGATAGATGCCCCGTAAAGGCTCCATCTACAAAGACTATATCATATAAAGGCGTATCAAAAAAACCTGGCCGCTGCTACGGTCAGGCTTGATGATTATGGTCTTGTACTGCCAATGGGTCTGTTACCCAGGATCAGATCTCCTGAAACGGCTCAATTGATCGCTTTCAGTTCATCCGTAAGATGACGAAAAGCTACTTCATCCCCGGAGGCCAGCGCCTCATCAATATCCTTGTAGAGCTTTTCACTCCGGTGTTTACGTAATGCCTCGTCCAAAACCATTTCAGCAGACAGGCCCAACATTACTTCATAAGTAACCTTCATTTTATCCATAGGATGCACCTCCAACATGAGTTTAAGAGATCCTATATTCTTTTCCTTTCGCCACATAGCTGAGTGCCGTCCGTGACATCCGCTGCAAATCTGCGTCTGTCAATTCTCGCACTACTTTGGCAGGTGTACCGAGAGAAAGAGTATAGGGTGGTATTTTGGTATTTTCCGTAACGACCGACCCTGCTCCTATTAAAGCATATTCACCAAGCTCAGCTCCGTTGAGTACAATGGCCCCCATACCGATTAAAGTGCCTTTGCCTACCATGCAGCCATGGATAATCGCAGCATGTCCCACCGAAATATCATCCGCCAGCACCAGGGGCTGGTCCGTGTTCACATGTCCCACGACTCCGTCCTGGATATTGCAGCGTTCACCGATGATGACAGGCGCCATATCCCCGCGCAGTACGGCATTGAACCAAACTGAGGAATCTTGGCCGATCGTTACCTTTCCGACAACTTTTGCTCCTTCTGCCACATAGACAGATGAATGGAGCTGTGGCATGTTCCCGTTATAGTGAATCAGCATCAACTTCACCCTCTCATTTTGGGTGAATTCTATCAACATGTATACTGCTTGTCAATGGAGCCGCATACCCGGGTCGTTCCTCCCAATGCGGTACTCCCCTGCCAGCTTCAGCCCCCAGGCGGTCATCTGTACAGATGGCCCCGTCGAATGCTCACCCAGACGAAGCATACCCAAGTGCAGCATCATTCGTATAATTCTCTGATCAAAAACCGAACGGGGCGTATCATAGTAGAACGGTCTGATCAGCGGGCCGATATGTACAAAAAGCGACTCCGAGGACGTCCAGGGCCTGGCACATTCTCCTATCCAGTAGACCAGAGAAAGTAGATTGGGAACGGCTCCCTTATACAATCTTAACCAAAACCTGAATAGCTGTATCATCTCATCCTCGATCGCGTACTCCCTGCGTGCCTCCCCCTTTGCCGTCAGCACAACTCGATCCCCCTTTTCCTCAATAAACCTGGAGTGACGTGCATAATCATACAGCAGTGCCATTCGGTCGGGATAAAACTTAAAGGAGGAACCATATCCGAAACGCCAGCCTCCTTTACCCAGAAGTGGCTCCGCAATGTGCAAATGCTCCATTAGTTGCTGCTGATTGCGACGATACCAAGCCCCCTCGGGGTTAAGCGGAACTTCATGCTGCTCCATATACTGAAGGAAAAGTCGTAAATCCTCCGCCAAAAGATGTCCTTCATCCCGGTACGACGTTGGCTCACTTACCCGGATCATTCCGTTTTGCAAGTCTTGCACCATGACACGACGGAAACGCTCCTTCATGTCCAACGGAATTTGATACAAATACCTCGTATTATGCGTCGAACCGTTGAACAGCCAGCCACTATTGCGTAAACGGGTCACGATGTCCCGCGGTCGCTCACCGGAATCCCCATCCTCCTCGGCAGATTGTTTGGCAACTGCAATCAATTCCTCCATACTGAAATAAGGCCGGTCATCGAATAGCAGTGTGTTCAAAAACCTTACCTCTGACAGCTTTAGCTCCCTGACTTGCATCTCAAAAAAACTGCTGCTGCCGAGCTTTGTCAAAATGCCCTGGATCAGCTCATGTTTGGAATTGGGCTTACAGTCACATTCGTAATACACCGCAATTCTGTTCAAATGCACAATATCCGCAAATGTCAGCATATCCGCCAGATTCATCGTTCCATCGCCTCGTCACTGGACTGTCATCCGGAATTGATTCTTACCTGTTGTACCCACAGCTTTGACGGAATGTTCAGACTCTAAACCTCTTTTTTACAAAGCTATAATTAAAAAATAAAAAGACCACGGCTTCTACGCTGAGTAGAAATTCGTGGTCTTTCGTCAACCTTTTGAGTTACAATCGCTTTTTTCCTGTAAATGTCTGGTGCAATTATACAACAGCGGCGTCCAATCCGTATCCTCACGCTGGAGAACACTCAGTGACAGATTACCAATTCGTTCCGTAAACTTTTCCTGATACAAAGCCTTATACAAATTAGCCAAAAAACCGCCATGAGAAACGACCAGCAGGTTCTTGTCCCGATTTTCCGACCAAATGGCCTCCATAAAAGCCAACCCTCGAAGTTGAAGAGCTTCATCGCTCTCCTGTCCCAGATCCAGCAGATGCCAGTCGCTCCCCCACTTCTTCTCACGCTCGACCTGCGTCATGCCCTCGACCTGACCATAAGCACGTTCTCTCAGCCGATCATCCGGCTCAAGTATAGGAAGGTGAAGAACAGAAGCAATAATCTCCCCCGTCTCCTTCGCTCTGGAAAGGCTGCTTGTAATAAGACCATCCCAATGATAGGGCTCATCCTTTAATCGTTCTGCCAGCAAGCGTGCCTGCCGGCGCCCTTCCTCATTCAACGGAATATCACTTTGGCCCTGGATTTTACCCACCGCATTCCAATCCGTTAATCCATGTCTGATCAAGCCAATAAGCATCGTGTTGTTTCCTCCGCTATTTAGTTATTCAGGCATTGTTATGAATCCGTAGTGGAGCCCAGCCGTGCTGCTAATTTCTAACCCGTCTCGCACGATGAATCCAGCCCAAAGAAAATAAGGCAAGCGCAAGTGCCAACACAGACAACAACATCCAATATTGCGGGTAAGTAGGAACAATGCTTGCAACCAGCGGGTCCATAATGCCACTATTCATATCTTTAATGTGGTATTGATATTGTGGAGATGTACTTGTAGTTTTCAGCAAGCCTGTCGGTAAAATACCTGTATCCATGACAAGTTCCGCTTGAGGAGGATTTTCTTGAGAGGAGCTTCCATTCCAGTTTAAAAACAAAAAGCTACACAAAAATACCGCCAAAAAGCCGGCGATCCATACGGACATATACTTACGGGCTGCCGGGTTCACACGCGCACGCCGATGCTCGCCGGGAACAAGCCACGGTGACTCTTCATAAATTCGATCCATGACCCTGCGATTCATAGCTTCCGCCTGCTCATCTGTTATCTCAAAGGAAATATCGCGAATAGCGGATCGACTTTCTTTTGACAAATTCCACTCATTTTCTTCCGAACCATGCTCCCATCCGGCAGACGAGCTTCTGGCCCGTCTGCGCTCCGAGTCTTGTTTCGATACATTTTTGCCTGTAGCGAACAAATCCTCAGCGTCCCTGGATTTCATTGGCTGCTCATCCCTTCGTTTTCCTCATAGAGAGGCTCAAAAAAATAAGGCTCCAACTGCGTCTTCACACTGGTTCTGGCCCGGAAAAGCAACGACTTCACCGCACTGACCGTCTGCCCCAAAATCGTAGCAATCTCCTGATAATCCAATTGCTCGTATTCGCGCAAAATCAGCGCAGACCGCTGCTTCTCTGGCAATCTGTTGATCGCTTCACGAACCATCTCTACCTTCTCGCCGCGAAGGACGGCCTGCTCTGGAATCACATCCAATGGAGCAACCGGCACATAACCGCTCTCTTCCAATGGAACCTGACCGCTACGATGCTTGCGAAGCTCGCTCAGCACCGTATTACGTGCAATCGTATATAACCATGTGGAGAACGATGCATCTACCTCGCGAAAAGAGTGCAGGCTCCGGTACGCTTTGTAAAACGTCTCCGAGCATAAGTCCTCAGCGATCATTTCCAGGTTCGAACTTTTCAGCATATGATAAACAAAAGCTAAAATTTTACGTTGGTGCCGCCTCATTAATTCTGAATAAACCTCAACATTACCTTGTTTGATTTCCTGAATCATCTGGGAATCTGTCATCATCCGAGTGAGACCCTCCTCGCCCATACATGTGCTGTTCTCCCATTCGATTCTGTCTATATATACCGAACAGGCCAAAAAAAGTTGCGCACTCTGCGCAAATGGATGAAACAGCATCATGGAACATTTGTTTTTTTCTTACCCTATGTAGTGCCAACAATAACGGTGCTATCCCCAACATTTCTCAACATCCAAAATGGACTTACCCATTGTACCACAAAATAGTCGTCAGTAAAAAAGTCCAAAATCCCCATGATTTCCATCATAGGCTACGTAACGCTAGCAGCTGTTTCCGATATACGGCATTTCCGACCAATTTTAAGTTTTTTCAAGATAAAGTGACATAACCTTGAGTCCGTCCCTTTTGAATACGCTGGTAAGAATAATTACCCACAAGAAAACGCTTTAAAAAAACATTGACAAAATGAAAACGTATACATATAATAAAAGTACAGTATGGTTTCTCTCCACTCCTATCCTACTCAGCTACTCCATAAGAGCAGCTACCACCCGGGGCTTTACCCGGGTGGTCTTTTTTTGAACCCATATACTAAGCTGAACTGGAAAGTTACGTAAGGTGCCAACTGCGCAGTCGGATGGTGCTTCCCATCGCTGTTGTCCAGCACCATCCCGCCTACTCCGTTTTTTATATAAAATTTTCGAATTTAGCTTATATAACAAAGAAAATGAACTTACCCATCTATATCACCTTAACTGGGCTCTCGGCCATAACACAACAAAAAAACGAGCGCAGAGAATCTCCGCTCGTTTTAAATCTTTTCCTACTACTTCACTCACAGAAAGTGTGATGCTTTTAAGGCGGTCTGTAGCGCAGAGGTTCATTTGAATCTGGAGAAGCGGAGCGTTCGCCTTTGCCGCCGGATTTTCCCATTAAAGCATCTGATCGAAAAAATCCGGCGGCAACAGCGATCGTAAGATCAAATGAATCGCGAAGCGGTGCTATCCGCCTTAACCAACAATCATACTTTCCTTTCTATACCACCACTTTATAGCTCATTGAATCGAGCAGTGCCTTGGCGCGCTCCCAGTCCCGTTCCTGGCGGAAGGAAAGTCGCATAATACCGGGAACATCCTCCCGGCTTTCGATGATTTGCATATTGCTCAGGTTAATGCTGTTGTCCCCCAGCTCTGTTGCAATTCGGCCGATAATCCCCGGGGTATCCGGTACATCAATATACAGATCAAACGTTGAGACGATGACACCCTTGCGGCGTTCCGGCAGCTCACTGCGGAAATGCCCCGCCATCAAAAACTCGTCAGCAATTCCCTCTCCGTCTTGTATTCTCAGTAAATGGGTAAAACGCTCAATCTGCCCGTTCCACTCTTCCAGCAGACCTAGTAAAACATCACGATTGCTCAGCAAAATATCCCGCCATACAATCGGATCACTGGAAGCAATTCGCGTAATATCGCGGAAGCCACCGGCAGCGAGCGTACGGTACAACGGATTTTCGTCATTGTGCTTGCGCACCTGATTCACCAGCGCCGCTGCAATAATATGCGGAAGATGGCTGATCGCCCCGACAATGTCATCGTGCATATCAGGCTGGACACGCACAACCTGAGCTCCTGTATATTTCAACAGACGCTCCAGCGAACTGTATGCTTCCTCAGGCACACCCTCTGCCGGGGAAAGTACATAGTAGGCATTCTCAAACAACAATGCGGAAGCAGCCTTCACACCGGAACGCTCCGAGCCGGCCATCGGATGGCCACCGATAAAATAAGCATGACGTAAAGAGATTTCTGACGCTTTTTTAGCAATCGACGATTTTGTGCTGCCTACATCAGTAATAATGCAACCCTCTTTAAGCGGCAGCCTGCTTAACAACTCCAAGTAATGCTCCAGTAAGCCGACAGGTACGCATAAAAAAATAAAATCGGCGTCCTCTGCCGCCTCTTCAACCGAAAGAGTCACGGTGTCCACGACACCACGGCTCAACATCGGCTCTATCAGTTTGGGAAGATGAGCATGACCGACAACGGTAATGCCCGGCTTCCCTTTAAAACAAAGCGCAAGGGACCCACCGATCAGTCCCACGCCGAAAATGGCAATCTTCATCAATTATCAAATCCCATCTGCGGAAATTATAGACGCGCTTTCGCCGTTTCCGCCCCCAGGACCTGTTCCAGCGCACGGATAAACCACTCATTTTGCGGCTGTGATCCAACCGACACCCTAATGTATGTCGGATATTTGTAATGACCAGCGCGAATAATTACGCCTTTTTGAAGCAACTCCTGAAATACCTCACCCGACGGGCGACGTACATTCAGCATAATAAAGTTTCCATGTGCTGGAAAAGATTCCAGTCCAAGGCGCTTCAGCTCATTTTGCAAATAGGCTCTGCCCTCTGCGTTGCGGTCACGGCATTCCTGCACAAAATCCTGATCCTCCAACGCCGCAATCGCTGCAGCCTGAGCTACCCGTGAAGTATTGAACGGCTCACGAACCTGATTAATCATGCGGATCGTTGCCGCAGTCCCCATTCCGTATCCGATGCGAAGCGATGCTAGGCCATAGATTTTGGAGAAGGTGCGTAATACAAGCAGATTTTCATAGGCCGGTAACAAACGAATACCGTCTGGATACGTGCTGTCTGTCACAAACTCGAAATACGCCTCATCCAGCACGACCAAAACATGCTTTGGCACTCGATCCAAAAATGCGATCAGCTCTGCTTCAGGTACAATTGTGCCTGTCGGGTTGTTTGGATTACAGATCCAGATTATTTTCGTACGGTCGTTAATCTGAGACAACATAGCCTCCAGATCATGCACCCCGTCACGCAAAGGCACCTCAACAGCAACCGCTCCCTCAATCTCCACATTGCTCTTGTACACAGAGAAGGTCTGATCGGCCATGATGCTTTCTTCCCCGGGAAGAAGAAAAGCACGCGTAATCAACGCAATAATCTCGTCAGAGCCACAGCCATAAATAAACTGATCCTCTTTCAAGCCCGTATGTTTAACCAGTGCCTGTGTTAAAGCTACCGCGCTGCCGTCAGGATATACACTAATGTTCGCAAATTCCTCCTGAATGGCTTTCAATACTTTGGGAGAGCTGCCGTACGGATTTTCATTCGAGGCGAGCTTAATCACTTCATCAAGTCCCAGCTCGCGCTTTACATCTTCAATCGGTTTACCAGGCTGATATACCGGCAAATGTACAATATGCGGTTTAGGTCGCATTCCCCTACCTCCTCTAATCCATTCAAAACTAAATTTGCTGCTTTCTATATTGATGCCAGTTACTGCTTTAATTGTGCCACAAAATTGCGAATTTGCAAAAGTCCTTCTTCTCTGCGCGCAGAATCGTCCAGCAGCGGGATTGCTTCCTCCACCTGACGCACAATGGCACTTCCCACGACAACTCCATCGCAAATGTCCGAAAAACGAATTACCTGCTCCCTAGTAGAGATACCGAACCCAACCGCTACCGGAATATCCGTATGTCGTTTAACCTGCGCGATAAAGCCCTCTATACCCTCAAAAAAGGAAGCTCTTTCCCCTGTTACCCCAAGAGAGGATACACAGTATACAAATCCGCGTGCTTGACGGACAATTCGTTCAATCCGCTGTTCAGAAGTTGGAGCCACCAACGGAATCAGATGCACACCAACCTCTGCCGCCCGTCCTCCCAGCTCTTCTGCTTCCTCAAGCGGAAGATCGGGAATAATCAGGCCACTAATACCATGCTTCTGCAAGCCTGCAAAGAAAGCATCCATGCCCATCTGCAACACAGGATTATAATACGTGAACAAAATAAAAGGCAGGCTTGATCCCGCCGCCCGGGCCAAAGAAGCCGTCTCCATACACGTGCGGATCGAGATTTGCCGTTTCAACGCACGCTCAGACGCACGCTGAATGACAGGTCCGTCAGCCAGTGGGTCCGAATATGGCACGCCCAGCTCCAATATATCGGCTCCGGCCGACTCCAGCTGTCGAATGATTTCTACCGTCGTGTCCACATCCGGATCGCCTACCGTCAGGAAAGGAATTAATGCCGTTTTGCCTTCATTTTTGAGGCGTCCAAACACCTGATCAATTAAATTCATGACGGATTTCCTCCCAAATGCTTAATAATGGAGTCCACATCTTTGTCACCGCGACCCGACAAACAGATAACAATAATATCATCCGCCGTCAAGGTAGGTGCCAGTTTAGCGACCTGCGCTACTGCATGTGCCGACTCCAATGCCGGAAGAATCCCTTCCGTGCGGCATAACAATTGGAGAGCATCCAGCGCTTCCTGATCGGTAATTGGAACATACTTGGCCCGCTTAATATCCTTCAAATACGAATGCTCCGGCCCAACCCCCGGATAGTCCAATCCCGCCGAGATGGAATGTGCAGGCTGTACCTGTCCGTATTCATCCTGAAGCAGATAGCTCATCGAGCCTTGGAAGACACCTTGCGTTCCCTTGCTCATCGTTGCTGCATGAAATTCCGTTTCCACGCCTTTTCCAGCCGCCTCCACGCCAAGCAAAGCAACCTCGTGATCCTCGATAAAAGGATAGAACATACCGATGGCATTACTTCCGCCACCGATCGGCGCTACCACGACATCTGGAAGTCTGCCTTCTTTTTCGAGAATTTGACGGCGGGTTTCGTCGCCAATGACACGCTGGAAGTTGCGCACCATCATTGGATACGGATGTGGTCCGACCGCCGAGCCCAAAATATAGAACGTATCATGGACATGGCTCACCCAATACCGCAAAGCTTCATTCCCGGCATCCTTGAGTGTACGTGTGCCCGATGTAACCGGAATGACCTCTGCACCCAATAGTTGCATACGGAATACATTTAGCTGCTGGCGTACGGTATCCTCTTCTCCCATGAACACCTTACACTCCAGTCCGAGCAATGCCGCGACAGTCGCCGTCGCAACACCATGCTGGCCTGCGCCTGTTTCAGCAATGACCTTCTGCTTGCCCATACGCTTCGCCAGCAGTCCCTGCGCCAGCGCATTATTAATTTTGTGGGCTCCGGTATGGTTCAGATCTTCGCGTTTCAAGTAAATTTTAGCCTTGCCCAAATGCTGACTCAGACGCTCCGCATAATAGAGCGGCGTTTCCCGGCCCGAATAATCCTTCAGCAGTCCATTCAGCTCAGCGTTAAAATCAGGATCATCCGCATACTTCCGGTAGGATTCCTCCAATTCAATCAGTGCGTTCATCAACGTTTCCGGTACAAAACGTCCGCCAAATGTTCCAAAACGTCCGTTGTTATCAGGTAATTGTGTCATGCCTGCTTCACCCTTTCTACGAATGCTGTGATTTTTGCAATGTCCTTGACTCCATCCGTCTCTACACCGCTGGACACATCCAGCCCTTCGGGATGATACTCGGTAACCAGCTTTTCCGCATTATCGGCAGTCAGCCCGCCGGCTACAAACATAGGAATTCCATGTTGTTGGGTCCAAGCCTGATAGGCAGGAATCCGATCCCACGCAAACGTTTTGCCGGAGCCGCCACCATACAAGGGATCATATGTATCCAGCAGTAAAGCGTCAATCGTCCCGACATAGGCATCCAATTCGTCCGTCGGGCGTTCTGTCTCGCCCTTCACCGTCTGCCCTTTACTATCCACAGACCATGCCTTGAATACCTGTACGCCAAAATGCTCCCTGATCTCCCGGCAGCGCTGCGGACTCTCCTGCCCGTGCAGTTGAATGACATCTAATGGTGCTTTCTCCATGACATCATTTAACAGTGCATCATCAGGGTTCACAAATACGCCCACGCTGCGCGGTCTGCTGCCTGGGGTCCATTCATCCAATACGCGAAGCAGCTCTCCAGCCTGTGCGCCGTCAATCCGGCGCTTGCTGTCGGCAAACACAAAACCTATATAATCGACCGGTAAGTTTACCATAGATTTTAGCACTTCAACGCTTTGAAGTCCACAAATTTTTACGCCCGTTTTGTTCATGCTTTAACCCCGTCCATCAAATCGGCTACAGCCTGTCCTACATCATCCTTGCGCATCAGATGCTCTCCAACCAGGATGCCGTGTGCGCCTACCGAATGTAAATACTTTACATTTTCGGGTCCGGCAATGCCGCTTTCGCTGATAAACGTAACTCCTTTAGGAATCAGTGCGATCAGCTCCTCTGTCGTCTGGAGGCGGGTCTCAAATGTCCGCAGATTTCGGTTGTTCACGCCAATCAAGGTTGCTGTCCCCAGATCCAGTACAGCTTTAAGCTCCTCACTGTCATGCACCTCTACCAATGCGTCCAGCCCCAGGTTCTTGGCAATCTGTAAAAATGACCCCAAAACACGTGGCTCCAGTATTGCCGCAATCAACAGCACCGCATCCGCTCCCAGCAGACGAGCTTCATAAATTTGCCGTTCATCAATGATAAAATCCTTGCGCAGCAACGGAATCTTTACCTGTTCACGAATTTGGTGCAAATATTCAGGGCTTCCCTGAAAATACGTCACATCTGTCAGGACAGAAATGCAATCAGCTCCAGCTTCCTCATATGCCCGTGCAATATCCAACGGATGAAAATCCGGGCGGATCAACCCTTTGGAGGGGGAAGCCTTCTTCACTTCGGCAATCAGTCCAAGTGGACGGTTGCGGCGCACAGCTATAGCATCCTCGAATCCTCTTGTCGCGGGTAAATCGGCAACCAATCGTTCGGCTTCACTGATTTGAAAATGCTCCTTAAGCTGCTCCACTTCTTGTCGCTTCGTCACTACAATTCGATCAAGATACATATTGATATTCCCCCGTTGCCTGTATTAATTGATCCAGCTTGGACAGGGCCAGCCCCGAGTCAATAGCTTCCGCCGCCCGTGCTACTCCGTCCGTCAAGGTAGCTGCTGCGCCCGATACATAGATGCACGCGCCGGCATTCGCTAACACGACATCCCGATAAGCTCCGCGTTCCCCGTTCAAAATCCGACCTATAATGTCGGCGTTAACCTGCGCGTCTCCACCCAGCACTTCATCGAGACGGTGCGTCCGCAAACCCAGATCCGATGGGTTAAGTTCAAACGTATGAACCTGACCGTCCTTCAGCTCAGATACCCGTGTCGGTGCCGAAATGCTGATTTCATCCAATCCGTCCAGACTGCTGACGACCATGGCCCGCTTGGAGCCGAGTCGATTCAGCACCTCAGCGATAACTTCCGTTTTTCCCGCGTCATAAATGCCCAACAACTGCCGATCCGCACCTGCCGGATTCGTCAAGGGCCCGAGCATGTTAAACACCGTTCGTACTCCAAGCTCCCGACGTGGAGCGGCAGCATACTTCATAGACGGATGGTACAGCTGCGCAAATAAAAAGCAGATGCCGATACGATCCAGACATGACCGCGCCTGATCACTCGTCAAATGGATATTAACCCCTAGGGCCTCCAGCACATCGGCGCTCCCGGCACGTCCGCTTGCAGAGCGATTGCCATGCTTCGCTACCCGTACAGATACCGAAGCCGCAATAATAGCGGATATCGTGGAAATATTAAACTTGTGAATACCCGAACCTCCGGTCCCACATGTGTCCAGCAAACGGGTATCACCTTCTCCGATTTGCACCGGGCTGGCATAGCTGCGCATAGCTTCGGCAAATCCGGTGATTTCATCTACCGTCTCCCCCTTGATGCGCAGAGCCGTCAGCAGCCCACCTATTTGCGCCTGCGTGGCACTCCCACTCATAATCTGTTCCATTACGCTGCGGGCCTCCGTACGTGAAAGATGCTGTCCCTCAATAACCCGGCTTAAACCCACTTGCATCATGTTATGTCCTTCCATCGCCGTCTCCTCCTCTAAATCAGATTTTTGTGTATTCCGTCTCCCGCAATGAAGTATTACCTGATCAATACTTGCTTAGGGAGTGTACAAATAATCCTGGTTGATGACGCTGTTGTAGGGCTGTGTCGTTGCCGGGAACATCGCCTCTGCCGTGCGGATTGCTTTCAGCAATGCCTTGGCCTTGTTCACCGTCTCCTGGTACTCGCTTTCCGGAACCGAGTCCCACACAATTCCTGCTCCTGCCTGGACATAGGCCCGGTTCTTTTTAAACACGATGGTGCGAATCGTAATGCAAGTATCCATATTGCCCGAGAAGCCCAAATATCCGATGGCTCCTGCATACGGACCACGCGCTTCCCGCTCCAGCTCGGCAATAATCTCCATTGCCCGCAGCTTCGGAGCCCCCGATACCGTCCCCGCTGGCAGGCAGGACAGGAACGCATCGAAGAAATCTTTATCTTCGCGCAGCTTACCCGATACATTGGATACAATGTGCATCACGTGGGAATAGCGTTCAATTTCCATAAACGTATCGCATTTGACCGTACCGAACTGAGATACACGTCCCAGATCATTTCTTCCCAAATCGACCAGCATCAGATGCTCGGCACGTTCTTTTTCATCCTTTAGCAGCTCTTCAGCGAGCGCTATATCTTCTGTCTCCGTCGCGCCACGCGGCCTCGTTCCGGCAATAGGACGGGTCTCCACCTGACCATTTTCCACCTTGACGAGCGCCTCCGGCGAAGTGCCCACGATGATCTCGTCATCCATTTTCAAATAATACATATACGGTGACGGGTTCATCGTGCGCAGCACGCGGTATACTTGTAAAGGAGAGGCATCTGTATCAATGTGAAAGCGCTGGGACAGCACGACCTGAAAAATATCACCGGAGCGAATATATTCCTTCGCCTGCTCCACGTTTGAAATAAACTGCTCCTTCGTCACATTCGATTGAATCTCACCCAGCTCCACATCATCAGGAATCGAGGCTGCTCCCAATGTCTCTGGCGGTGTCTGCTTACGCAGGTACTGCGCCGTTGCCTCCAGCTTGCGTTCCACCTCGGCATAAGCAGCGCGAATGTCCTCATCGCGGAAGCCTTCGCCTACATGAACATTGCCGACCAGCAAAATCTGCTGTTTTACATGATCAAAGACAATAACCTGATCGCAGAACATAAAACGAATATCATCCATATTCAAATCATCTACTGAATGCTCTGGCAGCTTTTCATAGTATTGCAGCAGATCATATCCAAAAAATCCGATGGCCCCGCCTGTAAATGGAGGCATTTCTTTCAGCTTCGGGCTACGATACTTGCGAAGCAACGCCTTGAGCGCTTCAAGCGGCTTGTCGTTTAATATTTGTCGCTTACCATGCTGTTCCAGAATCAAACGGCCTTTTTTGCCGGAAACCATCAGGAACGGGTCCGTACCGATGAATGAATGTCGCGCCCATTGCTCGCCTCCCTCTACACTCTCCAGCAGAAAGGCCCGGTCCCGCTCAGCATACCGACGGAAAATCCGAATCGGCGTCTCCATATCGGCCAGCACTTTTTTGTACACAGGAATCAGGTTAAATTCATTCGCCATCGTTATCACTTGCTCCACATGCGGCGTTAACATGAGATCACTTCCTTTCCAAATTGGCGCAGAACCCAAAGAAGAGAATATAAAAAAGCCTCCACCCGGAAGGTAGAGGCTGTCAGTTATTGAAATTATAAGAATGCTACCATATACAAAATGACTACAGCAAATATACAAAGTATACACTCATCCCTTTGTATAACCTGGGTTACCTCAAATAAGCACTTCCCCCAGAAACATTATCCGTGGACAAAAGCTTACCCGCTACCGCTGGTCTCTGTAATCTTTATATGGAATTGGCTCAACTGCACTCTTCTCATCTCAACTCTATCTCTGGCTAACTCTACTCAACTCTGCTACACACACTATATCTCATACGATGTTACTTTGGCAACCATCAACTTTAAAAATGGGCGATTACTTCTCTTGGGAAGCCAAATCCGGTCTTAGCGCCTGCGCTCCGTTCAAATATACATGTTTGATTTCCCGCTGTGTTTTAACGGTATTCACCTGTACCATCAAACGGATGCATTTTGGCAAGCTGCCCTCTACGGGAATTTCCAACGAACACATAAGCGGAACCATATCCCAGCCGTCTAGCTGGCGGATCGCCTTCGCCGGGAAAGTAGCATTCAGATCGTGGGTCACCGTAATCCATACGTTGCTAATATCCTCCGGCTGCACTTCATTGTGGGACACAATTTCCTCCAACAGTAGGAATGTGGCTTCCAAAATTTCATTTTCTTCATTGTTTGCTACGGTCGTCGCCCCACGAATTCCACGATTGTACATCGTTACGCCTCCTCTTTTAGCTGTTCAATTACTTGTCGGATGTAAGAGTCGGAAATATCCTTCACTACCTCCACGCGCCCGATGCTGCGTGGGACGACAAAAGTAATACTGCCTTCCTTAAACTTTTTGTCATGCATCATCGCATTCAGCAGACGATCCGTTTCGAGATGAGCGGGAAGAGAAGTCGGTAGACGAAGCGAAGCCAGCATATCCCTCGTTTCTGTTACCAAAGAAGGATCTGCCCCCAGCTTCACACCCAGAAGTGCAGAGCCGACCATACCAATAGAAATCGCTTCCCCATGTAAAAACTCACCATACCCCGCAATCGCCTCTATTGCATGACCAATGGTGTGACCGAGGTTTAGAATAGCACGTAAATCGTTTTCACGTTCATCGCGCGATACCACTTCGGCTTTCACGGAGCATCCCTTTTCCAGACCGTACTCCAGAGCTGCCGCATCCAAAGCCAGCAAGTCAGCCGCATGATCGCGGCACCAGTGGGCAAAATCAGCATCCCAGATCAAGCCATGCTTGATCATTTCAGCAAGCCCGGCGGATACCTCGCGCGGAGGTAATGTAGACAACGTATCCACGTCATACAATACCAATTCCGGCTGATGGAAGGCTCCAATCATATTTTTAGCCAAAGGATGATTGATGCCGACCTTGCCGCCCACGCTGCTGTCATGCGCAAGGATCGTAGTTGGAATCTGTACGAATTTGACACCTCTCATAAAAGAAGCCGCCACAAATCCGGCCAGATCACCCACTACGCCACCGCCAAGTGCGATAACGGCTGAATTGCGATCCAAACCGCCCTCGATAGCTGCTGTAATCACCTGCTCATACACAGCAAGCGATTTGGACTTTTCACCCGGCTTGACGACGATGGAAATCGTCTTGTACCCTGCTGCCTGAAGGTTGCTCTCGAATGTCGCCAAATAAAAAGCTGCTACATTTTCATCAGAGACAATCAACAATGGACTTTTTTGCGCAATTCCTCGTTCGCTCAACAACGCTCCTGCCCGATGTAACAGTCCACGTTCGATATGAATGGGATAGGAACGTTCTCCAAGTTGTACCGTCAGCGTACTCATCTTAGTACCGCTCCAGTTGTTCTTCGTAGGATGCAATATTCGCCCGGATCTCTTCAATGGAATCTCCACCGAACTTTTCAAGCAAAGCCTTCGCAATCTCCCAGGCTACAACATGCTCCATCACTACGCTTGCCGCGGGTACCGCACATGCATCCGAACGCTCAACCTGTGCGGTGAACGCTTCCTTCGTATCAATGTCGACGCTTTGCAAAGGCTTATACAGTGTCGGGATCGGCTTCATGACACCGCGAACCACAACGGGCATTCCATTGGTCATACCACCCTCAAAACCGCCCAAACGATTGGTACGGCGGTGATATCCACGCTCCTCATCGTACAGAATCTCATCATGCACCTGTGAGCCGCGCAGTTCCCCTGCTTCAAAGCCGATGCCGATTTCCACACCTTTAAAAGCATTAATGGACATGACACCTTGGGCAATACGTGCATCCAGCTTCCGATCATACTGTACATGACTGCCCAGACCGATCGGAACGCCTTCCACAATACATTCCACTACCCCACCGACCGAATCGCCTTCTTGCTTGATCAGGTCAATGTACGCTTCCATTTTCTTTTCGGTTTCTGGATCGGTTACTCTCACGGAAGAGGCTTCCGTCACGGCAATCAGCTCGTCAATCGGCAACTCACGGTAAGGAGCCTCGATTTCCCCAATGCGGATGACCTGACCTGCCACCTTGATTCCGAACTCTGCCAGCAATTGGCGGGCCAAGCCACCACATGCGACCCGAACCGCAGTTTCACGCGCACTGGAACGCTCCAGCACGTTGCGCAGATCTTTCAGGTTGTATTTCATTCCACCGTTCAGATCTGCATGACCCGGACGCGGACGGTGAACCCGGCGCTTTTCCTCGTCACTGCCTTCGATGGGCTCAATATTCATAATGTTCTGCCAATGCTTCCAATCGTTGTTTTCCACAATCAGGGCAATCGGCGCACCTGTGGTAAACCCGTGACGAACGCCTCCGGCAATGCTCGCCGTGTCCTTTTCAATCTGCATACGCCGACCCCGTCCATACCCTTTCTGACGACGGTGTAGCTGAAAATTCAATTCTTCAAAATCCAATTTTAAATTGCTAGGCATGCCCTCTACAATTGCAGTAAGCTGGGGACCATGCGTTTCCCCTGCGGTTAAGTAACGTAAACTCATGACGCGTTCCCCCTTTAAACTGTTAAACTGTGCATCGCTAAAATCTTTAACTGTGCTTCATTATAGTATACGCACCTTTCTTTGACAAGAAAAGCCACGAGAGTGCAGATAAACAAAAAAACACGCCCTTTGGTCAAAGCCAAAAAGGACGTGCGCTCCTGATAAGCCAATAGCCAACGTATCCATTGTTAGAACTCAACGAGCTACGAACAATGGGCTGTATGTACGGGCTTATGCTTTTTTACGATAAAAAAAGGTTTCCGTCGATTCCAGACCATATTGGTTGGGAGAAAAAATTTGCTCTGTACTGCCGACAAACAGCACACCGCCAGGACGAAGACTAGCTGCAAACTTCTGGTACAGCTTATGCTTGGCCTCTTCCGTAAAATAAATCATGACATTACGGCAGATAATGAGATCATAGCCGTCCTCAAACCGATCCAGCAGCAAATTTTGCTTTTGAAATTTAACGGCCTGCTTCAAACGGTCATCAATCCGAAACATTGCGCCATCTGGCTTAAAATATTTGCTAGCTACCTGCTCAGGCACATCCTTGAGCGAACGCTCCAAATATCTGCCTTCCTTGGCCTTAGCCAGTGCGCCGTCATCAATATCAGAAGCCGTAATGGAGCAATTCCCCAAAATCCCCTTGCCGTCGAGCACCATAGCCAAGCTGTACGGCTCCTCACCAGTCGAGCAGGCCGCACTCCACAGCTTGAGCTTCTGCTTGCCTGCAAGCAGCTGTGGCAAAATCGTATCCCGCAGCACTTCCCACCGATTGGGATTACGCCAAAACTCTGAAACATTGATCGTCATCCGATCCAGAAATTCATAGAACAGGGGCTTTTCTTTCATCATGGCATCATAAAAAGAAACAAAACTGGGAAACCCGTTTTTGTTGCGAAGCGTCGTTAACCGCCTTTTCATCTGTGCTTCCTTGTATTGTGCAAGATCAATACCTGTGCTGTCCTTGATTTTGCGGATAAACGCTGTGTAATCGGGGTCCGTCTGACCCAGTTCCATATCCGTCATGCTACCATCCTTCTTCATACGAGATTATCCTTACACCCAGGTCGCCACACTTTTTTCGTACCGAACCGATTCCTCCGGCGTGAAAAAATTTGCAATCTCGCGTTCCGCGCTCTCCGGTGAATCTGAACCGTGAATGAGGTTAAACGGTGTATGTGCAGCAAAGTCTCCCCGGATCGTGCCCGGAAGAGCCTCTGTCACTTGTGTTTTACCAATCAACAGGCGAGACAGGGTAACGATGTTATCCCCTTCCCAAACCATAGCAAATACAGGGCCAGAAGTGATAAAGCCTACAAGCTCTTCAAAAAAAGGCTTGCCCACATGCTCCGCATAATGCCGTTCCGCCTGTTCTCTAGATACTTGCACAAGTTTGCCAGCCGTCATTTTGAAGCCTTTGTCCTCCAAACGACTAATAATACGTCCAATTAGTCCACGTTGTACTCCATCCGGTTTAACCATCAAAAACGTACGATCCATCGGCTCACTCCCAATCCAATCTAATGTATTTATACAGTACTAAACTGTATTGTAACAGAAAGCTTGGAAACGGTTAAAGTATTTTGTCATAGCAAACCCAAAACACAACTTTAGTAGGAGCGGCGGGTCACAAAATAAGCAATATCGCGCAGCGTCTTTTTCGTTTTGACATCGGGTAGTAAGTCCAGCGCGTGTAGCGCTTTTTTAATATATCGGTCGGCGAGAATTTCCGCTTTAGCGATTCCTTCACTTTTTTTAATTATATCCACCGCTTTGCGTGCATCTCCCTGCCCGTCCCCGGCCTGAATACGACTGATTTCAGCCAATAGATCGTCGCGCAGCTCAGGCTGTCCAAGTGCATAAATGACCGGAAGCGTAATGTTTCCCTGTCTCATATCACTGCCCGGCGGTTTGCCAATCTTTTTTTCCGTGCCACACAGATCCAGCAAATCATCCTGAATTTGAAAAGCCATACCCACATTGTAGCCATAAGTATACAACAGGGAATTCACTCTTTCCCGCGCACCCGAAGCCATAGCTCCCAACTGGCAACTGACCGCAATCAACAATGCCGTTTTACGACGTATGCGAAGCAAATAATTACGTACACTCTGATCGACATTAAAAAAATCGCGGATTTGTTCCATTTCACCGATGGACATTTGCACCAGCGCCTTGGACAATACCCGGTGAATGTCCGGATTCGGCAGTCCTGCAACTATCGAAAGCGCACGTGCATATATGTAGTCTCCGGTGTACATGGCCACCCGATTGTCCCATTTGGACTTCACGGTTGGCTTGCCGCGCCTCATCTCCGCATCGTCAATCACATCGTCGTGAACGAGGGAAGCAGAATGAATCAGTTCCAGCGGTACTGCTATGCGTTTGAGCTTGTCCAGATCGTATTCCCCAAACTTGCCTCCCAGCAGTACAAAGACCGGCCGCAAACGCTTGCCTCCCGCCTTGAGCAAATGAAGCGACGTATCATTAATCAACGGCTCCGTGCTGTCGATGCTGCGGTATAGCTCTTCTTCTATGAAGTTCATATCCTTCTTTAATAAACCGAACAAATCCAATCGTTTCATTCTTTCACCCGTGTCAGCGTATTGTCACTCCAGAGAAGCGGCTTCACTCGTCGGTCAAGCAGCCCCAGTTCATGTGCATACTGAAAATAAAGCTCTAAGCCCTTTTGTTCCTTCTCTCCAAAATCATAACACAGATTAGTAAAGTAGCGCTCCCAATAATCCCGCAGGCCCCCAATTTCCTTGCAGGCTTCAGAAATAACAGACGTCAGATCAGACAGGCTGCGCTGCTTGCTTACACGAAAGGCATCTGCTACTCCAGCCACTGCATCAGGATTCTGTGTAGCAAAAGGACGGCGCACTGCCCATACGGCAAAGGTCATGCTGTACCCTGTCCAGCGTTTCCACTCTTCTCCGAGATCCGTAACGTACAGGCCATCACGCCGCCAGGATGCCTTGATCGCGTGATCTCCAATCAGCAGCCCTGCATCCGCCTGCCCCAGCATCAAATCCAGATCCGGCTCGCAGTCGAAATAGGAAGGTTGGCCTTCCCACGCCTTCTCCATTAAAATTTTTAACAAATTCACGGATGTAGCAGACGTATTCGTCAACGCAATCGTTCCGTTTTTGATTTCATCCAGCGGCTTGCGTGAAAACAGCAAAATGGATTTCACAGGACCGTCTGCACTGACAGACAGATCCGGCAACAGCAGCATATCCTCGGCACCGGATGCATAAGCAAAGGAGGACATCGCGCTGATATCCAAATCTCCTTTCAGCATACTTCGGTTCAATTCAGCCGGGACTTTAGAAACCAGTTCCGCCGGATAGAGAAGCTGTGAAGGATTAAAATAATGAAAAATGGGCCAAGCGTTTGTATATTTAATTTTTCCGATTGTGATTGTCTTGGTGTCCGGTGTCGGCATCGGAATCCCCCCATCTCGTAAACAGTTGATGTTCGATACGCAAGCTGTCCAAAACTTTGCCTACGAGGAACAGTACGATATCATCCAGCGTCTTAGGATGAAAGTAAAAAGCCGGCATAGCCGGAATCATTTTGACCCCGAGCCTTGCAAGCTTAAGCATATTTTCCAAATGAATGGCATGTAGCGGCGTCTCACGAGGCACCAGAATGAGCGGACGGCCTTCCTTCATCATCACGTCTGCTGCTCGCGCCATGAGATTATCGGACGAGCCGTGCGCCACTGCGGACAACGTTCCCATCGAGCATGGCATGATAACCATCGCGTCCACCAGATAGGAGCCGCTCGCAATCGAAGCACCAATATCCGTGAACGGATGGTATACAAGAGAACCGGGACGGCCCCCGAATTTGTCATTCAGAGCCCCCTCCCGGTCAGTTACGTTCCAGCCTAATTCCTCTTTCAGTACCCGCCAGCCGGCGTTGGAAACAATCAGGTGAACTGTGTACTGCAAATCCAGCAGTGTTTCTACCAGCCGTACTCCATAAATGCTTCCGCTCGCGCCTGTAATGCCAATAACGATTCGTTTGCCTTGATGGTTGCTCACCTGATTATGATTCATAAGTATTGACGCACCACCAAATCAATCAATGTAAAAGCAAATACGACAATGCTTAGTACACCGTTCATCGTAAAGAACGCCGTCTGCAAACGACTCAGGTCCTTCGGAGATACGATATAGTGCTCATAGAATAAGATAATGTACGAAATAATCATGCCCGCCAGATACCACCAGCTTAAATCTGTAATAAAGAACAGCACAATAAATCCGATCGCCGTAATGACATGGAATACCCGAGCGATATTAAGGGCACCCGACACACCAAAGCGGGCAGGAATGGAATAAACGCCCTCGTTCTGATCAAAATCAATATCCTGACAAGCATATATAATGTCAAAGCCAGCCGTCCAAAATGCAATCGTGAGATATAATACGATGGCGATTAAATCGATTTGTCCCGTCACAGCAACCCACGCGCCCAACGGAGCCAATCCGATTGTCAGACCGAGTACGATATGACAAAGCCAAGTAAAACGCTTGGTATAAGAATAAAAAATAAGCATAAAAAAGGCCAGCGGGAACAGCTTGAACGCCAGCGGACTTAACTTGAACGATGCCCAGAACAACAGTACCAAACTGACGATGATGAAAATCACAACTTCGCTCGACTTGAGCAGCCCCGCCGGGATGGCACGCCCTGCCGTACGCGGATTTTTCCCGTCAATTACACGGTCAATCATGCGATTGAAGCCAAAAGCAGCGCTACGTGCGCCGACCATAGCCAGCAAGATCCATCCGATCTGTGACCATGAAGGAAGCGTGCCTGTCACGATAACTGACCCTAATACAGCCCCCATAAATGCAAATGGGAGCGCAAATAACGTATGTTCAATTTTAATCATTTCCAAAAAAATAGCAATTTTCTTAAACATGCTGACTCTCCTTGATTCCAATATGCAATGCCGCAATGCCTCCAGTGAGAGAATGAGCCTGCACATCCTTTAGTCCGACTTCACGGAAGATGCCAGCCAGCTCATCCCTTCCCGGAAAAAGCGCCAACGAATCAGGGAGCCATTTGTATTGCTCATAACGTTTGGCGAACAATTTGCCGAGCATGGGCAAGATGTGTTTAAAGTATGAATAGTAAATCCCCTTGAACGGCTGCCATGTAGGCTTGGACAATTCCAGACATACGACCTGCCCGCCCGGTTTGACGACACGCTGCATTTCCTCTAAAACGCGGCGCAGATCAGGCACATTACGCAGACCAAAGCCAATCGTTGCGCAGTCAAAAAAATTGTCTTCAAAAGGGAGCTCCATCGCGTTACCCTGAACAAGCGTGATTTGCTTTTCACGGGCTTCCGATGCAATCTTGCGCTCGCCTACATTCAGCATATTCTGGCTAAAATCCAGCCCTACGATGTGACCACTTTCACTTGCACGCGCCATCGCGAGCGTCCAGTCACATGTACCACAGCATAGGTCGATTGCCGTATCCCCATGGTGCATATTCATTTTTTTCATCGTAAATTTACGCCAAGCCTTATGTCTGCGAAAGCTCAGTATATCGTTCATCAAGTCGTATTTACCTGCGATGCTTTCAAACACGCCGTGAACGAATTGCTCTTTCGGCTTGGTGTCGCTTGATCCCATAACGTTCACCTAACCTTCCCTCACAACCGGGTGTGGACTATTCAGCAGCTTCAGGAAAGGCTCCAGCATGCGTTCAAATTCCTCAATCCCCGTATTTTGATCATCTGACAGGATCTGCCGGATGTGTGTAGCAGCCGTTCGGAGCTTGTCCAGTACAGCGTCCTCGGCCTTGTACTTTAAAACAAGCTTGCGCCATGCATCCGCGTCTGGACTATTCTCTGAGAGCAGCTCTCGTTCGTGCTGGTCACCTTTACCGTAAACATGCCAGAACATATATCCGAAACGGGATTTGTCCGGTTCTGCACGCTTGTCCCATTCCTCTGCCAGCGTATCACAGAGGGCAAATTCGTTGAGAAGCTGCTCCCAAACTTCCCGATCCTGTTCTGCCACAAGTGAAGTAAAGGATAGAAAAAGCTCCTTTTTAAAACGAACCATATGAGTTAAATACTGTGCCGCATTCAGACGAAAATGCTTCATCTCCCAATACAGGCTCATTTTACCGGCATTCACTTCACACACCGCATCACTCAGCTTCGAAATGGCTGTAATGCGACCTGCCAATGCGAGCAACTGATAAAAGCGGCTGCTAAAATAGTCCCCGGCCAACACTTTAAGCTGTCTGGAACGCATTTCCTCCGGACTCCGTATGCCGGATAAAGTATCAATCATATCATGTGTATCCAGCCCCATCTGCACGAGTGAGGTGACCAGTGCGTATAGTTCATCCTCGCTTGTATGTAGCTCCTGCACATTCCGGTTCAAAAACATAAACAACAGGCGGGTACGGCTGTCAGGAAAAGCCGGCATTTCCGTATGTTGTTGAATCATGTCGTATTCCACATATTTCCTTGCTAATTGGGGTACGCGATACGGTTTCATCCTAAGCCTCCGAGCCATGACTTTCTGGTGTACTCAAATAATTGCAATGCCTTATATTATATCACAATTTAAAATGATTCGCGACTAAAGTAGTGTAGGTCCAATAACAGAAACACCTAATCTGTATATACACCGTTAAACCTGCTTTGCCACATTGGAGTTACCGTAATACGGAAGCGGACTTTCAGTTCCTCCGGCAAGTCCGCACCTTCCCGGCTTCTCAACTGATCCAGCGCTTCACTCGTCCACTCGTTCCGGCGTATGTCAGATGCCAGCAGCAGATGCCGTTCTCCTGACCATTCGTCCTGCGTTACTACCCGAAGTAGTAATTGCCTTACATTCGTCGTTCCATAAAAACTAAAGGCGGCAATCTCCGCCATATTTTGATAGATTTCAAGCGGGGCGGTTTCTTCCTTGGATAGCTTTACATCCAGAGTCAGGACTGAACGTTCCCAGCTTACGCTGGCAATCGGTGTCGTCAAAGGAAGCTCCTTCAGCGTGTCCACCAGATTGTCATCGGTCAGCAGCACCCGCTGCTGCGACGATATCGTGGCCTGTGTCTCACGAACAGCTGCGGTTCCAGAATCCAGCGCCTGTAAGGATGGAAGCAGTACAGCAGCAGCAGTGGTTATAAGAATTGAGCCACCTAGCACAATCCAAGGTTTCATCAGAGCCTCCCCTGACCCCTACCCTGTTATGGGTTTGCTAACGGTAAAGGTCCTCACTCTCATTGTACAACAAAAAAAAGCAGGCTATGCCTGCATTTTAATCCTCCGTATCCACGACTCCGTGTTTGGTCATCACAACGGCCTTGCCGCGAATTTTAATAGCAGAGGTATGATCGGTAAATTGGACGATCAGCACCTCACCCTTGTCCAATTTTTCTGAATGATGCAGGCGTGTATCCTGCCCTCTTGTCAGACCAAAAACCTGACATCCGTTGCTTTTCGCTTTAATCACAACGTACTCACTGCTACTCGTCACATTATCTTCCATATCCATTTCCCCCCTGAGAGCCGAAGCTATACTTTTTATGATGGAGATTCGAGCTTGTTTTGTCAACTACATGCTTCGGACACTAACTGCAACAATTACCGCGTCCCGAGCCATACTATCCGTGCAGCCCCCGATAACGAAAGGAGCGAATCTGATGAAAAACTATCGTCCCGCTAATCTGAGCCCTGCCCAAGTAGAGAGGCTTCAGCAGTTGGAGCACGAATTTGCCGAACTGACAGGTGAACCGCTGGTGCTGATCGCCTATGCCTCACGGAACGACAGAACCGCTTCCCCTTCTTCGTCCCGCATTGCATCTGCTACGGAATAACAGGACAAAAAGAAAAGGCCGTGAATCAAATTCACGGTCTTTTCAGCGCAATGGGAATATGTAAGAAATCTTATTTAATTCCGTCCTTGAGCGCTTTACCCGGTTTAAATGCCGGAATTTTGCTCGCAGGGATTTCGATTTCTTCTCCTGTTTGCGGGTTACGTCCTTTACGTGCAGAACGTTCACGAACCTCAAAGTTCCCGAAACCTACCAGTTGTACCTTGTCTCCGCTTTGCAGCGCTCCGGAGATCGCTTCGAATACAGCGTCAATGGCTTTAGTTACGTCCTTTTTGGACAATTCAGTGCTTTCGGAAACCTGATTGATCAAATCCGTTTTATTCATAATATTCACCTCCCAATTCAAGTGTAGTCCAGCATTAAGGTTATCGGTGTTGTAGAACCGATATGAAGTCGCCTGTATAAAATAACCCGGGCGGCATATGCCTTCCATAATGTTATCATCTGTTTCCGTTTCGCCGTTAAATATACATAGAATATACCTAACCTCCGCAATATAGAGACAATATCGCCGAAACTGGCGTTTTATGGCACCCTTCTTGCGTGGAACAAGGTTTATAGTAATACAGTCCACAGACAATTTCAAGTACGGCGACGGTTTAGCACATAAAAAGTGACGGCCAGCGCGAGCACCAGCACAACTCCTTTAACGATTTTATGGGTAAAATACGGCACATTCATCATAGTCAGGCCGTTCACCAATACCCCGATCAGAACCGCCCCGATAAACGTACCCATGACATTCGGTTTACCCGCTCCAAAGACCGAAAAACCGACAAAAACCGCCGCTACCGCCTCCATAAGCAAAGGAGAGCCAGCACCAATTTGACCAGAACCTACACGAGAAGCATACAAAATCCCGGCAATGGCTGCAAAAACACCGGAAGCAACATAAGCAAGCATTTGAACCTTATTTACGCGTATACCCGATAATCTTGCTGCTTCCTTATTCCCTCCAGTCACATACATTTGACGCCCATGCTTCGTGTAGGTTAAGAAAATATGCACTGCCGCTACCGCTAACAGCAGAAAAATAACCGAAATCGGGATACCCAGCCACTTCCCTTGTCCCAGAATAAGAAAAGCAGGAGATATTTCCCCTGGTGCCTTGCTACCATCAGGAAACTGCATATGATTATAAATGGTATAACCCTGAGCATAAGTTTCATGAGTGCCATCTATAATGTACATAATCGCAAGGGTGGCCAGCATATCCGGAATATGAAGCTTGATGATTAGCCACGAATTCAGAAGCCCGACAGCCGCTCCGATCAACAAAGATACGATAATAACCACCGCAACAGGCTGCTCATACCAGACCATCAGCGAAGCCGAAACGACGGTCGTTAGAGACACCGTAGCACCGACCGAAAGATCAAAACCGTCTACGATGAGAGACAATGTCACACCAATTGCGACAAAAGTCACAATCGCAATAGAGCCAAGAATGTCCATCAAATTATCATACGTCCAGAAATAGGGCAATGTGGCTGAAAAAAACGCCAACACACCCATAATTACGACTACAGCCCCATAACGAAAGGAGACGTTTAACCATTTTTCTTTCATGAATGCACCTCTTCACCGCCGCTGGCATACAACAGAAGCTGTTCCTGCTCCACTTCGCCCCGCGCAAATTCCTTTATTATTTTCCCGTCATACATCACTGCAATTCGATCACCAATGCCGATACCCTCAGCAAATTCACAGGTTAAATAGATGACCGCTTTTCCCTGAGCAGCCAATTCACCAATGATACGGAAAATATCACTTTTCGCTCCGATATCCACACCCTTGGTCGGCTCGTCAAAAACAAACACTTCTGCCCCGGAATGCAGCCATTTACCTATCGCAACCTTTTGCTGATTCCCGCCACTCAAATATTTAACGTTCTGGCGCAGAGATGGCGTCTTAATGCCAAGGGAAGCAACGACTTCGCTACCGTTCGTACGTTCTTTGCGACGACTAATAAAACCAAGTACACTCAACTTGCCCAATAGCGGAAGACTAAGGTTTCGTTCTACCGTCTCTTCGATGAATACACCTTGCTTGCGCCGTTCCTCAGGTATGGACACAATCCCCTGAACGATCGCGTCCGCAGGCTCTCTCAGACGAATGGAACGACCTTTGAAGACCAGTTTCCCCTTATCGGGCTTATCCGCGCCTGTAAGAAGCCGGGAGAGCTCCGTTTTACCCGCACCGACCAAACCTACGATAGACAAGATTTCCCCGCGTCTGACCTCCAAATCGATACCGTGAACTCGTAATCCCTTGTGAAGCCCTATGGCTTCCAGCACCGTTTCACCGATAGAAGCATCCGTTTTCGGAAATTCCTCCTCAAATGTTTTACCAAGCATATGCGTAACGATGTCATCTACATTCAAATCGGAGGATGGGCCGGTGAACACTCGCTCTCCATCACGCATCACCGTAACACGGTCGCTGTGTTCAATGACCTCTGGCAATCGGTGGGTGATAAGAATACATGCAATGCCCTCTGCCTTGAGCGTATGAATCGTACGGAATAAACGCCGCGTTTCTTCTTCACTGAGTGGCGCTGTAGGCTCATCGAAGATGATCATATTCGCTTGCTGTGTCAAAATACGCGCAATAAGCACAAGCTGCTTTTCTGCCAACGTCAACTCAGATACGTATTGCCTTACGTCAATATCGGCCTCCAGCCGTTCCAACGCCTCGCGCGCACGTTTGCGCATGGAACCCGGCGCAGTCCACCAGCGTCCTTCAGGTGCAGACAAATCATCCAGAACAATGTTCTCCGCGACGCTCAGCTGCGGCACAAGCGCTGAATCAATTTCCTGATAGACACAGTGAATTCCCGCTCTCTTCGCCTCCCACGGCGAACCAATGCTCAGTTCCTTGCCTCCTGCAACAATGCTCCCCTGATCGGAACGATACGCGCCGGATAAAATTTTCATCAGTGTACTTTTACCTGCTCCGTTTGCGCCCAGCAGAGCGTGAATTTCGCCGCCATGCACCGTGAAATCCACGGATCGTAGCGCATCCACACCAGCAAACTGTTTGCTGATTTTCTTCATTTCCAGTGTATACACTTGTGAACTCATGGTACCTCCCTCACGCCTGCTTATGATAAAAGCGCGCCGAAGCGCGCCTTGTGCTTTATCCTAAAGTTTATTTGGCCGTTTCATATTCTTTCATCCAATCCTTGTAGCCTTGCTCGCTTTGGCCCCATCCCTTTACATATTGAGACAGCTCGGATGTGGAAATTTGCTTATCCGGCAATGCTTCGCGCTGCACATATACCGCCTTCAATACCACTTGCTCCTCCGGGTTGTCCCCGTGCAGCTTCTGATATGCATAGCGCACTTGTACACGTCCGATATCTGTCGGATCTACAGCCGCCGAAGCTACCCAAGGATTTTTCGGGTCCTGAATCATTTGCAGATCCTCGTCACTCATATCAATGCCGTAGACTTTAATTTCCGTGCGTCCAGCTTGCTGGATGGCGCGTGCTGCCCCTTTAGCAAATTCATCCCAAGCAGTCCAGACCGCTGTAATTTCACCCTTAGGATATTGTTTCAACACAGCCTCCATTTTGGCTTGGGTGTCCAAAGCTGGATTCTGAGCTGAGCCAAAAGTTGCAATTTCTTTAATGTCCGGGTTGGCTTTCAAAAACTTATCGTAAGCAACTTGACGGCGCTCCATCGGTGCAAATCCGGCAACCCACACTTTTACAATGTTACCTTTGCCACCGATATCCTTTTTCATTTGCTCCAGCGTCAGCTCGGCCATGCTTTGGTCGTCCTGTGAAAACACGACAGCCCCTGGAACGTTGACCGCAGCATCGAAGACGATAACCGGGATATTGCGGGAAACCGCTTTTTTCAACCCTGTTTCCAGTAACGCATCACCATGATCCGTCAATATGACATCAAACTGCTGGTTAATCGCGCTATCAAGCAGGGAGGCCATTTTTGCCTTGTCGTTGTCTGCTACAAACTTGGTCAGCGTGCCTCCAAATTTCTTAACTTCCTCTTCCACGCCCTGAACATACTGCTGAGAGAACGTGCCTGTGTTAAACTCCATAATTAATGCAACCCGTTTGCCTTTTAAATTTAAGCTGTCTGTTTTGGCATCTGTTGTGTTCAATCCTGTACTGCTTGTCCCTTGAGCACCGCTCTCTGTTTTCGGCGCACCACATGCAGTGACCAGCAAAACCAGCACCAGCAGCATCATAGCTCCTAGTCCTAGCTTCTTGTTTTTTTGGGTATTCATGTTTCGTTTCCCCCTCGTTCATTCAACAAAATGATTCAAATTTGATACTTAATATATCGCGTTAAACCAAGTATGTAAATAGGTTTTATGAATATAAAAATATTTTCCGATCTCATATGACAAAATGCAACAATTGCATATCAAAATAACGCAAAGAGCGGATAGCTCTCTGCGTTATTGTTTCTTACACGATTTTCATTAACTTTTGCTTAAAGGATGATGGCAATCAGACCACCTGAGCCTTCGTTAATAATGCGGCCCAGCGTTTCCTGAAGTTTGTAGCGTGCGTTGTCCGGCATCATTGCAATCTTGCCCTGAATGCCTTCACGCACAATGGAATGCAGCGAGCGTCCGAAAATATCCGACTCCCAAATTTTGATCGGGTCATTTTCAAAATCCTGCATCAGATAGCGCATAAGCTCCTCGCTTTGCTTCTCTGTTCCGATAATCGGAGCAAATTCCGATTCCACATCGACACGGATCATGTGTATGGAAGGTGCTGTTGCCTTGAGCCGCACACCAAACCTTGTACCCTGACGAATCAACTGTGGATCGTCTAGTGCCATCTCGGACAACGACGGCGCGGCAATGCCATATCCCGTTGTCTTGACCATTTCCAGCGCCTCGGCGAAGCGGTCGTACTCCCGTTTGGCATGGGCAAAATCCTGCATCATTTGCAGCAAATGATCCTTGCCGCGAATCTCTACCCCTACGACTTCGACCAAAATCTGGTCATACAGCTCATCGGGAGCATACAGATCAATTTCAGCTACACCCTGCCCCATATTCATCCCGCTCAATCCGGCCCTGTCGATGAATTCATATTCCATAAACTGGCCAACCACTCGATCTACATCACGCAGGCGTCGAATATCTTTAACCGTATCGCGAACGGAATTTTCATAATTGCTACGCAGCCAGTGCTCTTCGTTCAGAACCATGACCCAGCTCGGTAGGTTCACATTCACCTCATGCACCGGAAATTCATACAATACTTCACGAAGTACGCCTGTAACATCATCTTCTGTCATAGTCGCCGCGCTGAGTGTCATGACTGGTATATCGTACTTGGCAGCCAGCTCACTGCGAAGCTGGAGTGTTTCATCACTGCGCGGATGCGTGGAATTGATGACCAGCACAAACGGCTTGCCTACTTCTTTCAACTCCTCAATGACTCGCTCTTCCGACTCTACATAAGAGCTACGCGGGATTTCCGCAATCGTGCCATCTGTCGTGACGACAACACCGAGCGTCGAATGCTCCTGAATGACCTTGCGAGTGCCAATCTCCGCCGCTTCCTGAAACGGAATCGGTTCTTCAAACCATGGCGTGGAGATCATCCGCGGGCCATTTTCATCCTCGTACCCCTTCGCACCCTCTACTGCGTATCCTACACAGTCGACCAGACGGACATTCACATCCAGTCCTTCCGTTACTTTGATCTGGACAGCATTATTCGGTACGAATTTAGGCTCCGTCGTCATGATCGTTTTCCCTGCCGCACTTTGTGGCAGCTCATCTACGGCGCGGGCACGGTCCGCCTCACTTGTAATGTTCGGCAGAACAATTGTCTCCATAAACCGCTTGATAAACGTTGATTTACCTGTTCGGACTGCGCCGACGACCCCAAGATAAATATCTCCTCCGGTGCGTTCGGCAATGTCTTTAAAAATGTCCACTTTCTCCAATGAAATCCCCTCCTCAAAAGTCTCCGAAGGAAAAATGCTTAAAGAGCATCCGCTTCGTGTTCAACCAACTGCTTGATCCCAGATGCGGCAGAACAGCCTTTAAAATGCCCGGAAGTCGTCCGCCGCCGAGATTCAGGAGACTGATGGAATCGGCGAAACGGCGTAAACTCGTACATGCATTTGGACTGATACCATCATATGTATCCCCTCCGTAAAATATGTTCAGGTTTTTGAAAAAAATAGAGTTCGTCACAGCGATTACTGCAAAACGATATTTTACGTTTGGGTCCACTCACCTAATATATGCGTAGCGGGGTTTCCCCATGACTTCGACGCTAGATTTATAATAAAAAAAGGATGTTTCTCTGACTCTCTATGCAACTCATACCCATTTTGAGAACACTTTTTTGAGGGTTCACTTGGGGATATAAGCTTCATAGTCGTCGGATAACATCCTTTGTTTCTTATTCTTTGAGTTTAGGCTTTTGAGTTTAAGCTTTACCACAGTTCGTCTTCCTGCGCCTGACGCTCAAGCTGTCGCCGAACAGCCGCCTTGAGCTTATCCTCCGGTATCGTCACCTCAACATCACTCTGGGCGCGAGCCTGACAGGACAAGCGGATGCCTTCATCCAGCAGAGGTCCCAGCTTGCGACGCTCTGCATCACTTGGCTGGCCTGCGTGTACAGCCCATTCCTGTGAAATATTCACCTTGCACATGAGACAGGCCGCTTTTCCATCACAACGGGTTGGAATATACACGTTCGCTTTACGTGCGGCCTGGAGCAATGTCGTGCCTTGACCGACCTGTACGCGCCTGCCGGACGGCTTAAACGTAATCTGCACATCCATGAACGGTCCTCCATTCTTGTAGCAACCACAACCCTGCCAATTACAGCCTTTCAGCTTCTGTAATGCAACTCGGGCCAAGGCAAAAGCTCTTGCAGCTTAGCCAGTTGGTCATCTGTCCAAATGTTGCTGATCAGCAGTTGATTCAGCACCACTATATGTCGCTGCGGATCCCGCTTCATGGCGTCCGCTATCGCCTCATATCGGTCGGATCGATTTCGTAATAGATTAAATAACAACTCATGACTGAGTGGCATCAGGCGCAGTGAAGAGCGCCCCAGATCAAGCCGGATTCCAGCCGACCACAGCAATCGTTCGACCTCCAATCGATATAAAGCTCCATCACACAGCACCTCGAAACCACCCACAAGCTCAACTGGAAATCCCTCCAGTTCATAATGGCTCAGCAATGAAACGTACGAACCACTACGATCTACCTGTTGTCGGTCGATCATTACACCCGGTGCTTTCGCATGGAGCTGCTTCGCTGCGTGAATATCTGCGTAAATATCAATATCTCGGGGCAGTCGATCCAGCTCAACCTCCTGCACAAGCAGCGAACAGCTTCCTCCCAGCATCCACGGAACAGCAATAGACGCCCAGGTGTCCGCCAAGCTGCTCAGCGCAGCTGTCAGCTCGTGAGGCAGCTTGTTCAATCGCAGCGAAGATATAGCCTCCTTCACATTGTTTCCTCCCTTTCAGTCCATCATCCCGTTTCCTGTTGGGCACCATTATAACATGTTACGTATGGCAGTTCGACATTTTATGCATAAGAGAACAGCCGAGAATCTGCTGGAATAATAAAAAAACGTGAACCTGTCCGGTTCACGGAGAATACAACCAGCCGGTAAACGACTGTAATTTTTATTTTTTCATCATCATCTTCATCAACGCTTCCATATTGGAAGGATTCATTCCGCTCTTTTTGACGGCACCGACAATATCCCTTACTGTATCTTCCGATACCGGAATGTTGGCCATCGCAGATACCTGCTTTATCAGTTGACGCAACTGCGCTTCACTTTGAAGCGTGTCCGCCTTCACGGTGCCTGCCAGCTTTTTCACCGCATTTTCAGATATGTTTTTGCCACCTTTTTTGTTAATGGCCTTCAACGCATCTTTCGGAAAGTTTTTATTCACATTCTCCCCTCCTCCGCCATTACTCAACTCAGTGTATGAATGATGGAGGCCAAAGGTGATTAAGCTTACAAAAGACATGCCATACGCCTAACTGAAAAAAAGCTGTCTCCACCGTAGATAAAATCTACTTGCGAGACAGCCTTTTGTAAGTTTTATATGTGCAGCTAAGCCCTTACGAATGCCATTGTTCCCATGTTTGCAAGGGCATGACTTCCATTTCGGTTTTCGGGTCGCGACCCATGAGCGCCTCGACGGCCTTACGGACATCACGCCCTTCAAACAGTACCCCGTACAGCACTTCCGTAATAGGCATCTGAACGCCCAGCTTTTGCGAGATCGCATAGGCTGCCTTTGTCGTCCGAATGCCTTCTACCACCATGCCCATAGACTCTAGCACATCATCAAGCTTTCGCCCCTGCCCAAGCAGCGAGCCTGCACGCCAGTTACGGCTGTGACGGCTTGTTGCGGTAACAACCAAATCGCCGATGCCTGCAAGCCCGGCAAAGGTCAAAGGATTGGCTCCCATTTCTACTCCGGCACGGGTAATCTCTGCCAACCCACGGGTCAGCAAAGCCGCTTTTGCATTATCTCCGAAGCCTAGTCCGTCCGACATACCCGCGCCCAAAGCGATAATGTTCTTCAACGCCCCGGACAGCTCTACACCCAACAAATCCCGGTTCGTATATACGCGGAAATAGGAGTTCATGAACATCTCCTGTGCAGCCTGTGCAGCCTTCTCATTTGACGAGGCTACTACAACCGTCGTGGGGCATTTCCGCACCACTTCTTCCGCATGGCTCGGACCGGACAACACGGCAATATCACCCTCCGCGACCTCCAGCTCTTCTGAAATTACCGTGGACATACGTTTGAGTGTTTCCGTTTCAAAGCCTTTAATGGCATGGACAATCAGCATATCCTTGGTAAAGAATGCTTTCAGACTACGCGCTACCTGACGCGCAGCAGCGGAAGGAGCTACGATCACGACTGCTTTAGCACCAGACACCGCAACTTCCATATCGGTTGTAGCCATAATCCGTTCAGACAGGATGGAGCCGGGTAAATAATGGTCATTCGTATGCTTCTCATTAATTTCAGCAGCTTGCTGTTCGTTTCTCGTCCAGACAGAGACATCGTTGTTATTGGCCGCAAGGACGGAAGCCAGAGCTGTTCCCCAACTGCCCGCGACCAGCACAGCTATTTTCTCAGACAAGACGATCTCCTCCTTTGGAGCCAAGCTTGTTTTCTTTCCCCCGTACCAGCTTGGCAATGTTGGTGCGGTGTCTCCACACAGCAAACACACAAATGACCAGAGCCGTCCAGAAGAACGGCCATGCATAACCAAGTACCAGTAAAATCCAAGGTGTCAAAATGACAAAAATCAGCGAGCCAAGGGATACATAGCGCGTAATTACGATTGCAAGAATCGCAATAATTCCGGCATACAATGCGGGGGGTAAGGCAATCGAGACCAATACACCAATAGCGGTAGCAATACCTTTTCCTCCGCGAAAGTGGAAATATACCGGCCAGTTATGGCCTGCAATCGCCGCAATGCCACACAAACCCGGTAACCAGGATGAATTTCCGCCAAGCCAATGCCCTATCAGCACCGCAACAATCCCTTTAAGTACGTCCAGCAGCAGTACCAGAATGGCAGGGCCTTTTCCTAGCACGCGCAGCGTATTCGTCGCGCCGGCATTGCCACTTCCATGCTGACGAATATCGATTCCTTTTAATTTTCCATACAGCAGACTGAAGCTGACAGAGCCAAGCAAGTAACTGAGTACGATGGCAATGATCTGTAAAATCAACCTATTCGCTCCTAACTTTCGTCAGACTTGCGCCGTGTAAAGATACGAATTGGAGTTCCCTCAAAGTTGAAGGCGGCGCGAATTTTGTTCTCCAGATAACGCTCGTAAGAGAAGTGCATCATTTCCGGATCATTGACGAATACAACCATCGTAGGCGGCTTAACAGCGACCTGAGTCACGTAGTTAATACGCAGACGCCGTCCTTTGTCAGTTGGCGGAGGATTAATCGCAACCGCATCGGAAATAACATCGTTCAGCAAATGCGTCTGAATACGCAAGACATGCTGCTGCGCCACATGCTGGACAACAGGGAGCAGCTTTTGCAAGCGCTGCTTTGTTTTCGCAGACAAGAACACAATCGGAGCATAGGTCATGAACAGAAAGTGATCGCGAATTTTAGTTTCAAACTGGCGCATCGTTTTATCGTCCTTGTCCACGACATCCCATTTGTTCACAACAAACAGTGAGGCTTTACCCGCTTCATAAGCATAACCGGCAATGTGCTTATCCTGCTCAATAATGCCTTCCTCGCCGTTAATAACGACCAGCACGACATCTGCACGCTCAATAGCACGCATTGCACGCATCACACTATATTTTTCTGTTGTCTCATATACTTTACCACGTTTACGCATACCCGCCGTATCGATCAGTACATACTTCTGACCGTCTTTTTCAAAAGGCGTATCAATTGCATCACGCGTTGTACCTGCAATGTCACTAACAATAACCCGTTCCTCTCCCAGAATGGCATTAACGAGCGAGGATTTACCTACGTTCGGGCGGCCGATCAAGGCAACACGGATAACATCTTCATCATAAATGTCCTCTTCCAGCTCAGGCAAATTGGACGTGATCGCATCTAACAGGTCACCAATACCTATGCCATGGCTACCGGAAATGGCAATGGGGTCGCCGAATCCATAGGAATAAAACTCATAAATCAGATCCGCACGTTCCAGATTGTCCACCTTGTTTACAGCCACAATAACAGGCTTGCCCGAACGATACAGCATTTGGGCTACCTCTTCATCAGATTGCGTAATCCCTGCCTTCGCATCACTCATAAATACGATCACATCTGCTTCTTCTATAGCCAGTTCAGCTTGCATCCGGATGGATTTTAAGATTTCATCTTCTCCATCAATCTCAATGCCGCCAGTATCAATAATACTGAAGGATTTACCGTTCCACTCCGATATACCGTAAATACGGTCACGGGTGATTCCGGGCTTATCTTCCACTATGGATAAACGATCCCCGATAATCCGATTAAAAATGGTGGATTTACCCACATTCGGACGACCGACAATAGCCACAACGGGTCTTGCCATAAATTCACTCCTCCTGTCAATTCTTCCGCTATCATCATAGCAAAAAACATGCCTGTTAGCGATATTGTCACGTAACAACAATCGGCGAACCCTCTGGGTCCGCCGATGGTGTACGTTATGCTTATAAAGTGTATTGATTCAAACTCATTTAAATTTGTTCAGTTTATCGCCAAAACGTTCGCCAAGCGTAATGCTCAGACCAGAATTGTTCAAAGAAACGTTAGGATTGTTCAGTTCCTCACGAGGCGCGCGGGATGCACGTGGCGCTCTTTCTGCTCTTGGAGCAGCTTCTGGAGCTTCCTCAGTTTCTTTAATGCTCAGGCTTACACGTTTTTCAGTAGGACTCATTTCAAGAACTTTAACCTTAACTTCTTGTCCTTCTTCCAGAACTTCTTGTGGAGTTCCGATGTGTTTGTGGGAAATTTGGGAGATATGAACCAAACCTTCCACGCCAGGAGCGATTTCAACGAATGCACCGAAGTTAACCAGACGTTTAACAACGCCTGTTACAACGTCACCATTGTTAAATTGTCCAGCAGCAGATTCCCAAGGACCAGGCTGTGCAGCTTTCATGCTCAGGCTGATTTTTCCTTTTTCAGGGTCCACTTTCAGGACTTTCACTTTTACTTGTTCTCCTTCAGAAACCGCATCGGAAGGCTTGTCGACATGAGTCCAGGCAATTTCAGATACGTGAACCAAACCATCCACGCCGCCTACGTCAACGAAAGCACCGAATTGAGTGAGACGTTGAACCGTACCCACGATTTCTTGTCCTTCTTTCAGCTCAGCCATTACTTTAAGCTTGTTGGCTTCAAATTCTGCTTCCAGAACGTCTTTTTGAGAAAGGATCACTTTGTTGTTCTCACGATCCAGCTCTTTCACGACAACACGCAATGTGCGGCCTTTATAATCACTGAAATCTTCAACGAAATGGCGTTCTACCATGGATGCAGGGATAAATCCGCGCAGACCCACGTCTACAACGATGCCGCCTTTAACGACATCATTAACAACCACTTCAAATACTTCTTTGCTTTCAAACAGCTGCTCCAGCTTTTCCCAAGCATTTTCACTGTCGATTGCGCGTTTGGACAGGACAAGTTTTTCTTTGCCATCGTCGATGCTAATAATTCTAGCTTCAACCTCTTGGCCTACTTGTACTGCTTCTTCTGCGTTGTCCAAACCAGAAGACAACTCGCGAATTGGAATAATTCCATCGTATTTATATCCAATGCTTACTACCGCTTGGTTATCTTCCAATTTCACGATTGTACCTTTAACGGTATCACCTTTTTTCAGGGAAACGATTTGTTCGAGCTCGTCTTGATTTGCCGCTTCAGCAGCTTCTTGATTTTTAATTTCTTCCGACATGTCAATACCCTCCTCAATTCAAAAAAAACCATTTATTTAAACCTGCGCATGGCAGAGTTCAAAACATTGTTAAACTTCTGTTCTAGCTTTCCGAGGTTAGGCACAATTCATGCAAGCCTTTCAGTTATTCGTAGGCTCGCCGGTTTCTCGCATTGTACGAATACGAGACATAATCTCTTCTGTTGCCAGCTCAAGCGGATCTCCTTCGATAACGGTACCTTTTTGGTAAGCATCCAAATTAACAGGTTTGCCGTATATCACTTTCGTTTTACAGAAAAGCTTGTAATCACCAACAATGGCGACCGGAACGGCAGCCGCTCCACTACGCAGCGCAAAGCTGGCAGCACCCTTTTTACCGATTCCCCCGGCTCCTCTGGAACCTTCGGGAAAGATCCCCATAACCTTGCCATCACGCAAAATGGTCAAAGCCAGCTTAATGGATTCCTTGCTCACACCACCGCGTTTGACCGGAAAAGCTCCCAGCTTGTCGATCAACGAACCAAGTACAGGAGTATTAAATAGCTCGGCTTTCGCCATAAAGTGAACCTTTCGATCCAGCAAAATGCCAACTGTAGGAGGGTCCAGATTACTAATATGATTAGAACACAACAGTACTCCGCCCTCAGCAGGAACATTTTCCCTGCCTACCGCCTCAAGTCTGAACAGAAAGCGGTATATGAGACGCAAAATACGGACGCATACAGCATATATCATTGTCTGATCTCTCCATCCTTCGCCGTGGTGCAGTAAGATACAATAGTATCGACGACATCCTGAATGCCCATATGGGTCGTATCCAGCACGATAGCGTCGTCACTGCAACGAAGCGGGGATACCTCCCTCTCCTCATCAAGCTTGTCACGCGCCGCAATGTCACGTTCGAGCTGCTCCAGAGTGATATCATCAGCTCCGCTCAGTTCTTTAAACCGGCGAGAGGCACGTTCCTGAACACTTGCGGTCATAAACACCTTGACTTCAGCATCAGGAAGCACAGTAGTTCCAATATCGCGACCATCCATAACGACACCTTTACGTGCGGCCATTTCACGCTGGTTTTCAGTCAAACGCGAACGTAACCCCGCAATACTCGAATACTGTGACACCTTGCCTGTCACTTCCATCGAACGAATCACTGTCGTTACATCTTCCCCGTTACAATAGACCTTTTGGCCTGTAGGGTCCGGTACTAATTCAATCACCAACTCAGGCACATATTGAAGCACTTTTTGTACATTTTCCGCCGGAATTTCCCTGCGCATCATGTACCACGTTGCTGCCCGGTACATCGCTCCGGTATCTACATAAACATAAGAAAGTGCTTTCGCTACCAAGCGGGCCACCGTACTTTTCCCTGCACCAGCAGGTCCATCAATGGCTACATTTATTTTATTAATTGAAGATCCATGCTGCCTTGCCAACGGGTAATTCCTCCTAACCTAACCTCAAGAAAAAAGCAGGCATTGCCTGCGACGTGAAAATTATACCACACATTCAGAGTTGATGCAAAATGAACGGCAGGTTAACAAAAAAAGAAAACCTTCGGAGGATTGCTATCTCCCCCTGAATTCCAACTGACGCTCAAAGCAATATTTAATCAGTTTTTGACGCTCCTGGTCAGCAATTTTCTCATATTTCAGCATGATCAGCCTGCGACCATTTTCCATTTGCTGAATACGTACAATTTCGGATTGGAACGGGACATGCTCCTGAGTTCCATTTTTATAAGGGACCAGAATCCAGCAGGACAATGATTCACCTTCTTCCAGATGATGCGAGCCTTGAGTCTGAAAAGAAACGCCTCCACCGCCGACATCATGCGTCTCAGCTACAAACCTTGATTCGTTTGATCCATACTTCACCGCTATTTCCAGGTTGGCCTGAACCCGTAGAAAATTTCGACGCTGAATTTTACTGATGCTGTCTGGGGCAGGCTTGTGAATGCGGACCATCCGGAGCACATCCTCTTTAAAGCCGATAACGTGGGTATTGAAATAGTTTTTTATCCCGCCCTCGCTCATAAAAAATATCGACAGTTCTTCTCCCAAAAACAGTTTTTTCAGATGACCGCTCGTTTGAGACATGGGTACTTCTATCAGAAAGTTCTGGGACTCCTCTTCCGCAATACGCGATTTAAATTCAAAATGTTCGTCCGTATGATCGGTACCAGCCACTTGTATGTATAGCACATCATTAATTTTAGGAAACAAACCGCCCACCATCCTTGTCCATTTAAAAGCTGTAATAAGGTATATAATACCACGACTTTATACCCATTTTAACATTATATTTGTTGTACCTATGTCAAAAGCACAAAAAACCTCCTTCATAAAGGAGGTTTAGCGTGACTAATGGTTCATTTTTACGTATTTACCCTATTTACAATTAAACATGACTTGCTGAAGCCGGTTCGTCCGAATCTTTAACTAGCTCAATCGTTTCTTCCATCCCCGTATCAGCGTTAATGTAAATACGGTAAATGGAACCGTTGATTTTTCCACCAAATTCGTAGCACAGAACCTCTTTGGACAGTTCATTTTCAATCAGTGCTTTCCGGTGATAAGTTTCACGAAACTCAGGGTTCAGCTTCGCCCTTGCTGCCTTCACATCCAGTTTAGCCTTCGGAATACGGCGGAGGCGGCTGTGCTCGTACACGTAGTCACTCGATTGAAAACCGATCACTTGCCCGTTATCGAGACCGGATCTAACTGTAATTTTTTCTGGATAGATGATCACATCCCCTTTTTGAGTGGCGAATGTGATGTTGGCTAAATTTCCACTTTCATCATAAGAAACAGGCTTCATCCCCGGATATCCCTTACGTTGGAGATATTCACTCGCATAGCGGACCGCCTCATTGCGAGTTGATTTTTTCGGCCCAACCGTTCTCATATCATGGTAAGAAATAAGCTTGCCGCCTTTTTTGGTATAATCCATGGTGAGTACAGGCTTCTGTTTGTTATACAGGGTAGCTGTATAAGATGCCCATTCCGTTCCTTTACCATTTTCATGGATACGAATCTGGCTTTCCGGTTTCCCGGTAAATTCAGCCGCACTCCGCTTAATTTGCTCCGCGTTCACAGCAGGAAGACTCAGCTTCTTCACAGAACGCTTGTCATAGATGCTAGCTACGGATGGTCCCCAATCCAGCTCCTTGTAGCTCTCCACCTTTTTGTCCACAGTTTGGAAGCCATCAATAATGGTGTTATCCTTTGGACCCGTTTGTGAGCCTGGCGCCATGTCTACATCCGTCCAGCGCAAGTTTTTGCTAATAACTTTTTGCCGAACTTCGTGCATATTTTTCGAAATTTCTTTGGAATTAGTGTATAACTTTTTCAGATTCGATAATTCTTTCTCGTTCAAAGGCTCGTGGTCCAGATCACGTACGGCAGTCTGATACGAAAATGCAGATACATGCGACAGCAAATCCTTAGCATGATTAAATGGCATTACATTGAGAGGCAACTGATTAACATCATTTTGTGCCTCACTTGTAATCCTCCACACGTTCATCAAACATTTGCGATGCATCGCGTGTGAAGTATTATGGACAGCAACTGCGTTACCAAGTTGGGAGTGCAACTGGTCCATACGAAACGACAAATCATGAAACGCACGCTGATATTGATTTTCCGCTTTAATCGACATGCTTTTTGCCTGAAGAGATACCTCTTTTCTCATCTGGTTTTCCCGATAACCCCACACAAATGCTCCTATCATAATCAGGGCAACAATCGGAAACATTACGGCACTAAGTCGTCTATACATATTGGGAGTCTCCTTTCTTCAAGTACACTACCGATAGTGTGACAAGAAGAATGCTCTCTTATGCATGGTTTTCCATAACTTCGATAATAAACTCACAGTTATCGCAGATACAGCGCTTAAAGCCGGTCTGAACACGCCCTTGCTCCATCTGTCCTCTCAGCACGAAACGTTCACCACACCTTTTACAATGTATTCTCACTTTAATACGCAAAAAAAGACACCTCTTTCTCTAACAGGTTTGTCAGATCAGTGTGCCCCAATTTGTTACATATTAACCTTTTCTTCCCGTTTGAACAGTCGAAATGGAGACCGATTGTTAGCCCGACTGATTTTCGCCATCCCTCCATACCAGAGAAATGCCATCAGAGGAATGATAAACCAGATCCAGTCATGCGAAATTGTCGTCAGAATCAGGTCATATATTCCATGCCAGAACCACGGAAGCACCAAGGACAGAAGCAACATATATTTGCTTTTCCAGTCCTGTGAAAACTTGGCCTTCCCCATGTAATAGCCCATCATGACTCCAAACATTGCATGACCGGATACCGGAAGCAATGATCTCATCAGCATCATACTAACAGAAGCGTGGCCCGCCCATGCGTACAGCAGATTTTCAACGGTTGCAAATCCAAGGGAGATTGCAGCGGCATACAAAATACCGTCATAAGGTTCATCGAACTCGGTGTGATTATATATAATGTGATACAGCAAAAACCATTTGAAAAACTCTTCCACTCCGGCCGAAATGCCGAACACCTGAATTAACGTGTGATCCCCCAGCCAAAGCAGCAGCCCACGTTGGAAAATCATTACAGGCAGTACCGCCAAAAAGCCGAGCAAAAACACTTTGATAACCATGTGAAGCGGCTCAGATTCATATCTGTCCTTCAAGTAAAAATACATTAATAAGGCGAGACCCGGCGCAGTTGCTGCCGCTAAAACAGAAAACAGAAGCACCGATCATCCCTCCATAAAAATGAGTCGGCCCTGCATTCAGCGCAGAGCCGACAAAGTCACTTCGATATTACTTTTCTTTAAGCCCCATTAAGAGCGGCTGTCAAAATGAGTGCAGATGACGTCAATCGCCTGTTCAGGAATGACCAGCTTGCCATACTCCTCCAGCATTGCCGGTGTTACGGATGAGCCTTCCCCAAATTCAGCAAGAACCGCGATCAAGGCCGCAAGCTTGGGCTCTTCCACTTCTTCCGGTTCCAAATACAGAATCCATTTTCCTCTATAATGATACAGCTTACCTGCATCCGTAGTGTTGCTACGGAGCATGTGAGCCGCTTCTATGAGTACTTCGAAATCGCTAAACGCGTAGACGATGGAATCGCTGTGCTCCAGCGTAACTTCCATTTCGTAGACTTCCTCCGGAAGCTCATCATCGGGACCTGAACCATATTGCTGGTGATCGTATTTCCCCCGAGTGACGATAACTACCATGCCCTGAGCAGGAAGCGCAAATACTTCGACAGCTAACGGTCCCGTGGCGTCGAAGCCCAGTTCACTATATGCCTGATCCATCATTTCGGTGAACAGCTCATGGACTCTTGGAATCTCTTGCCACATGTCGTCTTTTTGAATACCGCGTTCGCTCAAATCGTCAAAGGTAAGGAAAATCCGTATCTTGTCCTGGCTTAATCTTTCTATTTTCATACTGGACCCTCCTCCTGGCAGCCGAGTGTTATTAACAGATTATGATGCATTTATGGTGCCTGTGATGAAAATGGTTCTATGTAATCATGTTATCATTTTATAATCGTAAATGCACGCAATAAAAATGATAAAAAAAAGAATCATTTGAACGGCTTTTACAAAAAAGCCGCAAAATGATTCGGAATAGAGGTTCCGGGTTACAAACCCGGTACGGCTGTATGAGTTTCTTTCAGGATTTGCTCGACCTCACGCTTAACATCGGGACTGGTGCTGATAAAATCTTTAATCAGCTTCATATTTTCTTCTTTATTTTGGGCAGTGTGGGTGCTATGAGCTGTCTTATCTGTTGTGGAACGGTGATCGTGATCCTTATGGGTGTCTTGCTTGTTAAGCGTAATATCACCCATTCCGGGGAACGCCGCGTCCATCATTTTGGTACGGGCTTTTTGAACCAGATTACCGCCTTTTTTTCCATCCATGTCCATAGATAAGCCTAACATGCTGCGGTTACGGGAGATCATAGTGCTCGCCACTGCGCCCAAAACGATTCCCAGGAAAAATGAAGATGTTTTCACAATTAGAACCTCCCTTTGTGGTAGAATCAAGCATAGTGTTCGTCAGCAGAGACAAACTCATACGGTATAAATACAGGAAGGTGAGATGAATTAATGGGTACAAAAACAGCAGCCATTTTGTTAACCGCATGTCTGCTGCTAAGTGCTTGTACTGCGGCCAAGCCGGAATCGGCAGCCACAAGCAATAACCAGACCTCGGCAACGTCTGATACCAGTGACAACACAGACAAAGGGCAGGGCGTAGCTTCTTCTCCAACCAACAGCAGTGAGCAAGCAGGCAGTAATCACGGTAACTACTCAACGGTCCAAACATCGCCGCAAACTGGCAAGACCGTCGCCGACAGCAACGAGGCCACAAATTCAACGGCTACGGCTAACGTTAACAAAACGTACCATTTGGACAATGCTTACAACGTGGCCCCTAACCAGCAAGGGGCTGAGAAAAAGGTTGTTTTGCTGACCTTTGACGACGGTCCCAAGGAAGCGATCATGATCAACAAAATCATTGACATACTGGACAAGCACAAGGCGAAGGCCATTTTCTTCGTAAACGGTTACCGCGTGAAGGAGCACCCTGAACTACTCAAACTCATTCATGACCGCGGGCAGCCCATTGGCAACCATAGCTGGGATCACATCGTGCTAAAGAACAAATCCGAGGCCGAAGTGAAGAAACAAATTGAATCGGTGCAAAAAATTGTTAAGAATACAACGGGTCAAACGCCGATGTTCTTCCGTCCTCCTCATGGCGCAGGTGGGCATGTCGGCCGCAAAGTTGCCAAAGAAAACGGACTTTTGTACATGACATGGTCCGTCGGTTCGCTTGATTGGACGATGAAAAAGAATCAGCCGAATAAAACCGATGCACTTCTCAAAAATGTGACAGAACAATTACATCCGGGCAGCAATATTTTGATGCATGAGCTACCTTGGACCGCAGAAGCGTTGGATAGTCTGTTGACTCGTCTGGAGCAAAAGGGTTACCAATTTGTCGATCCGCAAAGCATTGAGGTCCCTGCCAGCTAACAGCCCCTTGTGTTCGGTACTTCTATTTTCGATCCTGAACGATTGCTAAAAGAGCCTCCATTTCCCGCAAGTCACAAGCGGGTAAGGAGGCTCTTTTGGCGTAAGCACAAGCGATCACACAGGCTTATCATTACCAGAGCATTTCACTAATGGGCGGTGCCCCTTTGATGCCCCACCACAGCAATGCTGCTGTAATGAGCACAAAAAGTGTACTCAAAAAATTCAAAAAAAACTTGCTCACCCGGATACGGCGGGACGGAAACATTTCTGCCCGTGTCCGGTACTCGCTGACAGGAGCATCATCCTCCATGGTCACAGCAGCTTCCGGTGCAGCAGCAACTTGAACTAATTCCGGTGCGGGCCGTGAAGCACGGGAGCGGACCGGTTTTGGACTGTTTTCTTCCTTGCTCTTGCGTCCATTTCGGCGGCTGGCG
>NZ_ASRY01000031.1 GCF_000520815.1 Paenibacillus maysiensis
GGTTACCTTTGGAGAATACCAGGTTAACTGGAGCTTCATAGCCTGGAACGAGACGCTTGAACGAGTTCGTGCTTGGGTTCGTCAAAGCGATCAGCGCTGGTGCATGGTACAGAATACCGCCAATGTAGTGAAGGGCCAGTTCGCTCAGGTTAGCATAAGCACCTTTTTCGTAAAACAAAGGAGTGTCGCCATCAAAAATGGATTGGTGAACGTGCATGCCGCTTCCGTTGTCTCCAAAGAGTGGTTTCGGCATGAATGTAGCTACTTTACCGTATTGACGAGCTGTGTTGTGTACAATGTATTTATAAACAAGCAGATTATCAGCTGTTTTCTTGAGTGTATCAAAACGGAAGTTAATCTCCGCCTGACCTGCCGTAGCAACCTCATGGTGATGGCGCTCAATTCTCAGACCTGCTTCTTCAAGCAAACGGCACATTTCACTACGGATGTCTTGTTGGGTATCTACTGGCGCTACAGGCACATATCCGCCCTTCACTCCCACTTTAAAGCCCAGATTTCCGCCCTCTTCCTTGCGATTCGTGTTCCAAGCTGCTTCTTCGGAATCCACGAAAAAGGAGGAGCTGTTCATACTGGTCTCGTAGCGCACCTCGTCAAAGATGAAAAATTCAGATTCAGGTGCAAAGTTAACTTTCGTACCTACACCAGCAGTTTTCAGGAATTCTTCTGCTTTTCTCGCAATGCCGCGAGGATCGCGGTCGTATTTTTCGCCGTCTGGAGTAGCAATATCACACAGAATATTCAGTGTAGGATGCTGAGTGAAAGGGTCGATGAAAACCGCTTCCGGATCGGGCAGCATAACCATGTCAGATTCCTCGATGCCACGATAGCCGGGAATGGAAGAACCGTCGAAAGCAACACCGTTAACAAATGTTTCTTCATCTACTTCGGAAGCTGGCAACGAAATATGGTGAGCACGGCCGGACAAATCTACAAAGCGAAAATCTACCCACTCAATATTATTTTCCTGAATTGTTTTCAATACATTTTCAACGGACATGTCTTCTTCCTCCCAATTTTCCGAACATTAAGTCTTATACAACCCTGAAATGTTCATGATCGAATGTTTTTTTCTGTCGTTATTATAAATCTCAAACATGACACGGGTCAATAGCTATGTAAGGTATTTTTTAAACTAATGTTAGATATGCTTACGCTCTTGATAACATTTGAATAGCACAAAAAGCCCGAAATACCGGGCTTTTGAGGCAATTTTAATCGAATTACTGTGCTGCGGCAAAACTTTTATGCATTAATGTTAAGCATTGGTTTTAAGAAATGGTACTAGGCGTATGAAATGTTTTACCTACAGCTGGAGCCAGCAATTCCAAATCTTTCAGCAAATCTGAAAATTGATCTGGAAACAAGGATTGTACACCATCGCCCGTCATCGAATTGTCGGGATCTGTGTGCATTTCAATAATCAGTCCATCTGCTCCGGCAGCTACCGAAGCCTTCGTCATAGGAACAACCAGCTCACGACGCCCTGTGCCATGGCTCGGGTCCGAAATAACCGGCAAATGGCTCAGTTGTTGCAGAACAGGAATAGCTGACAAGTCGAGCGTATTTCTGGTGTAAGTTTCAAATGTACGGATTCCGCGCTCACACAGCATAACATTCGGGTTACCGCCCGCTAAAATATACTCGGCAGCATTCAGGAACTCATCGTAAGTTGAACTGAAACCACGCTTGAGCAGCACTGGCTTGCCGCAGGTTCCCAGCTTGCGCAATAGATCAAAGTTTTGCATGTTACGTGTACCTACTTGTAAAATATCCGCATATTCTGCACAGATATCCACGTATTCGGGTGTCATAACCTCTGTAATGGTCAGGAGGTCATGCTTTTTGCCCGCCTCGGCCATCATGATCAAACCTTCTACACCCGTTCCCTGGAAGCTGTAAGGACCCGTACGCGGCTTAAAAGCACCTCCACGGAGAACTTGCGCGCCCGCAGCTTTAACCAATGCAGCAATTTCGTCGATCTGCGCAGCAGACTCAACAGCACATGGTCCACCCATAATCACAAGCTCGCCTCCGCCGATATTCACACCTTTGATAGAGATAACGGTATTTTCGGGATGAAAATCACGGCTCGCCAGTTTGTAGGACTTCGATATTTTGACTACATTCTCTACGCCCTTCATTTGGCGCAGGTGTTCAGCCAGCTTGGGCTCTACACTGCCGATCAGCCCAATAATCGTACGATCTGATCCATGGGAAACGTGAGCCTGCAAACCTTCTTTTTCAATAACTGCAACAATAGCCTGGATATGTTCTTCAGGTGTTTGAACACCAGCAATAACGATCATATTTTTCTTCCTCTCTATAAAACATATTTTATGGATCAATTAATGATGATATTATGACACTTAAACGCTTGTTCGCTTTTAAGCTTTTATTCGTTAAAGTAACTATACCTGTTTTGCCTGTACTCGTCAAGACTTAATTATCCTGAATATTGGTCTGCATTTTCGCTCCTTATGATGCTGATTTAATCCGGCGATCTACTTTCCAATCAGTAAAAAAGCCGCCATTCGGGATTTCCTCCCGAACAGCAGCCATCATCTGTTACATGTTATTTCGTCGTTTTTGACTTTTCACGCACAGGGGGCAGCAGCTTCTTCATATCAATCGTCCGCTGAATCTCCCATGTATCCGGGTTAGCCGGATCATATTGCTCCAGGTACAAAATAACCTCTTTCGTAATCAACGTAGGCGTAGAAGCTCCAGAGGTCACTGCTACCTTGTTAACACCCTCCAGCCATTCCCGCTTCAACTCCGTCACATCGGAAATACGGTAAGCTGTTGTACCCGCAATTTCCTCGGACACCTGAGCCAATCGGTTTGAATTGTTGCTGCGCGGATCACCAACGACAATTACCAGATCTGCCTGTCCTGCCTGCTCCGCCACCGCTTCCTGACGCACTTGCGTGGCCAGACAGATTTCATTGTGTATCTCGGCACCGGGGAACTTCTCCAGTAGCTTTTTCATAATATGCTTGATGTCCCACTGGCTCATAGTCGTCTGATTCGTGATCAGAATTTTGTCCGCAGACAACGTAAGGCTGTCGATCTCCTCTTCCTTCTCGATCAGATGGACATGATCAGGAGCAATACCGATAGCTCCCTCCGGCTCAGGATGATTCTTTTTGCCGATATAAATAATCTGATATCCCTCGGCAGACTTCTCCCGAATCAGATCATGGGTCTTCGTCACATCCGGGCAGGTTGCATCAACCGTAGTCAGCCCCTTATCGCGAGCCAGCTTGCGAACCTCAGGGGATACACCATGGGCGGTGAAAATAACGGTACCACTCTCCACCTGGCTTAAAATCTCCATGCGGTTAGGGCCGTCCAGTGTAATAATTCCTTCATCCTCAAAGGAATTTGTGACATGACTATTATGCACAATCATGCCTAGTATATAAATAGGCCGAGGTAAGTCCAAGTTTCTGGCCGCCTGACGAGCCAATACCATGGCATCGACTACGCCGTAGCAGTAACCCCGGGGCGAAATTCTGAGCACTTCCAAAAATAGCACCCGCTTTCTTCGACACAGTAGACAGCTCCAAAAACTGGGTAGCTGCGGCATCCAAGCCTTTACCGGCCAATTCTATGATGTAGTTGCCTTCCTATTATAGCCTATTCCAAAGGCGCGGAAAAGCTGACCGGAAGCCAGATGATAAATGTCGTCCCTTCACCTTGGCGTGTAACCACTTCCACGGACCCGTGATGTTCATCTATGATCCACTTGGCAATGGACAAACCCAAGCCAATTCCCTCTGTCACCCCGCGTGACTCATCCGCCCGATAGAAGCGATCAAAAATAAAGGGAACCTCACTCTTGTCCATCCCGATGCCTGTATCACTAATTCGCAGACCTACCTGTCCCTGATAGACGATAGCATCAAACCGGACCGTACCTTCAGGTGTATATTTGAACGCATTATCTATGAAAATGAACAGCATTTGCTGCAAATAATCCTTGCTGCCATCCATATAAACGCCATTCAGTATCGAAAAGTCACCCACATTCCATTCGGACGTCCGCTCCAAAAATTGAGCACGCCGGGCAACCTCACTTACGAGTGGCTCCAGCGCCACCGGGGCCTTCTCGAATGTTTTCCCTGTATCTGCTCTGGCGAGCGATAGCATATCGCCAACCAGACGACTCATCCGTTTGCCTTCATCCGCCATATCACTAAGGGCCTCCATGGAGAGTTCACGAATCATCGCTTCATCCATATTGGGGCGGTCTCCCGGCTCTGTAGTCCACATTTTAAGCAAAAAATCAACGTTACCCCTGATTGTCGTAAGCGGCGTACGCAATTCATGGGAAGCATCAGCTACAAAGCGACGCTGGGCCCCATAAGCATCCTCCAGCTCCTTATAAAAAACCTCCGTACGCCCCAGCATCTTGTTAACCGTCGCGATCAGTTGCCCAATTTCATCTGGCGGTCCATCATATTCAATGCGGACGCTCAAATCATTACTGGACTGAATCTGGTTAGCCCCTTCAATCACCTTCACTAACGGCTTCATGGATTTACGAGCCAGAAAGAGGCCTGAGGTCGCAGCGGCGAGCAATGCAAATAACGAACCGTATACAAGCACACTTTGCAGCCTGTTCATAAGCCGATCCTGAGAGCCTGTAAATTGCCCCACCTGTAACAGTCCAACCACTAATCCCAGTTCCTCAGATTTGATCGGTTGCTGATAAATCATAAAGGAATCCCCATCCACACTTACACGTCGAATTCCCTCATTTTGGACCGCTCCAGCCGCTGTGGATGGAACGGGAAAGGTAATATCGAGATTTTTCATATTTTGCGTCGTCTTGGTGACGCCGGATGTATAATTATAAATTTGTACATATAGCTGTGATTCATCAATTCCACGACCCTGAACCAAGCCCAAATCCAGATTGGGGACCTCAAACAGTCCTCCTTTGACGGTAAGCAGTAACTGCTTGTTAATACGTGGCGTCTGGTTCGTAAGCTGACTTTTCACTTCATTATATGTGTAATAATATACCAGTCCGTAAATAGCCAGTCCAAACATAACAAGTACTATAGCCAAGATGCTGGAATACCAAGCTGTCAGTCGCCAACGAATGGACATAATTACACATCACCTCTTAAAATATAGCCCGCTCCCCGAATCGTACGAATGAGCCGTTTGCCGCCATCATGCTCCGTTTTTTGTCGGAGCATGGCAATATACACCTCCAGCACGTTCGACTCCCCGCTGTAGTCATAGCCCCAAATTTTGTCCATAATCAGATCACGAGACAGAACGCGCTTCGGGTTTTGCATAAACAAGTGGAGCAGTTCAAATTCTTTTGCCGTCAGTTCCAGCCGCTTGCCGCCGCGAACCACTTCACGCGATTCGTTATCCAGCTGTAAATCTTCGAAGGTCAGTCGATGTCCGTTATGATCCTGCTGCTCGGTTTTACGGCGCAGAAGCGCCCGCACACGAGCCAGTAGCTCCTCCAGAGCAAATGGCTTGACGAGATAGTCGTCTGCACCCAGATCCAATCCCTTGACCCGGTTCTCCACCTCGTCCTTGGCTGTAAGCATCAGAACGGGCACCGTACTTCCTCCCTCCCGCATGCGACGGCATACCTCGAAACCATCCAGTTGCGGCATCATCACATCCAGCACGACAACATCAGGCTCAGCTGTAAGCATTTTATTCAATCCCTCTGCGCCGTTGGCAGCCGTCATCACTTCATAGCCCTCGAAGGCTAGCCCTCTGCGCAGCATGGACACAATTTTTTCATCGTCATCAATAATCAGAATGGTAGAACGCATACACCATCGAGCTCCTTTATTATCTTCTTTTCACTCTATTGTAGCAGGAGTAGACGCGTGTAGCATCTTGCCGCCGCATACAGCAAGAAACGGAAGGTGGCTTCCTTCCGTTTCTTTTCACATTTTTCACTTTTAAAGAATGATTGGATTACTGTTGAAGAGTCGAGCTAAAGTCGTTCTTGTTACCCACTTTTAACTGAACATCCTTTTTCTGTCCTGCCCGTTCAATGTTAAGCGTCAGTGCTGTACCCACTTTTTGCTTTTGAATGAAATCGATCAGCTCCTGTGATGTGCTGTAAGGAGTACCATTAGCTCCGATAATCACATCATAAGGACGCAGATCCGCCTGATAAGCTGGTGATTTGTAAATAATATCCCGCACCACCGAGCCTTCAGTCAGGGTTGTCCCCAATTCCTTGGCTACTTCGGGACTCAGATTCAACAGACTTGCGCCAATGAAAGGAACGGGTTCTTTCGGAATAGGCTGATTATTTTTCAGCTTGTCGACGACTTGCAAAATCGTATTGGACGGAATCGCAAACCCGATTCCCTGTGCGTCAGCACTGACAGCTACGTTCATGCCGATAACCTGTCCTTGTAGGTTCAACAAAGGGCCACCAGAGTTCCCCGGGTTAATGGACGCATCGGTCTGAATTAAATGTTTATATTGAGTAGGTTTTCCCGTAGACTCACTGTTAATGGTAATCGTACGTTCCTTCGCACTTAGCACCCCGGCTGTTACCGAATGCTCGAAGCCTTCAGGGTTACCGATGGCTACCATCCACTCACCGACTTTAGCATTTTCGGAGTTGCCTAACGTTACCGTCGGGAAGTTATCCTTGCCTTCAATTTTCAGCACAGCCAGATCCAGGTCTGCATTTTTGCCCAGCACTTTAGCTTCATAAGGCTTATTGGTTCCCTCTACCGTGACCTGGACCACATTCGCGCCTTCAACAACGTGATTGTTCGTCAGGATGTAGCCCGTTTTATCGAAAATAAAGCCGGAACCAATACCAAGCGGAGTCAGTTGTCCGCTGTTGCTGCCTTCATTTTCATTGCTGCCGCCGTTGTTTCCGCTATTACTGTCTCCATACTGATCTCCGAAAAAATATTGATATAGCGGGTCATTATAATAAGGACTGCTTTGTCTGCCACTGCTACTAGATTGCTTAGCCAGTGTTTCAATTTTGACGACTGCCGGACCCGCTTTGGCCACAACGGATTGAACGTCTGCAGTGCCGGAAGGCATCACAGCCGGAACTACGTTAGGTGACTGACTCGTCGTTCCCGAATTAGTCGTTACTCCGCTTTCGGCTG
>NZ_ASRY01000032.1 GCF_000520815.1 Paenibacillus maysiensis
GAATATTCTAATCTGTGGAACCATTCTGAACGAAGAGGACATTATGGCCGATTTGCTCAAAGGTAAAATCCCTGGTGTGCGAAGTGTTCGTAAAGCAGCCGTGCTTCAATTTTCAGAGCGTGATGATCTGTGGTCAGAGTGGGAGCAACAATATAATAACTTGCAGGATGAGGACAGGATCAAAACGGCCTTGTCTTTTTTTATAGCTCATGAGGAGGAAATGCTGAAGGGCACGGAAATCCTGTGGAGCGAGTATTTGGATTATTATTATTTGATGTGCAAAAAACAAGCCATGGGGGAAAAGTCATTTTATAAAGAGTTACAAAATGATCCACGTTCAACAGACGAATACATATTTCAAAATCTCATGTATTGGGACAGGTTGCCTGAGTTTGAGGAAATGGAACTTGCCATGTACATTGATCCAGCGATTAAAGCCGGGAAGAAAAATGACTATTCGGCTATTTCGATTATTGGACAGCACAGGAAGACGAAGCAGATGTACGTGATCGATGGAAATATTTACAAACTGCTGCCGGATAGTTTATTCCAAGTCGCAATTGAAAAGTTGAAGCTTTATCCTGTAGATAAACTTGGTTTTGAAGTCAATCAGGCACAGAGCTATATGAAGCAAAAGTTTGAAGAAGAGTTATGGAAAGCGAATATACATACACCCGTAGAAAGTGTGCATTCCAAGGGACAGAAGCATGAACGTATTATTAGCTTGGAGCCGGAAGTGAAGAAGGGACATATTCTGTTCAATTCGGATAACCTCAGATATAACCATCAGGTGAAGGACTACAATCGAAATTGTACATACGACGATGCGCCAGATTCACTTTATGGGGCTGTTCAATTGATTCAGTCGGTCAAGAGTCTGAAATTTTATGATCGCAGTTTGTTATTTTGAGGCTTCTGCTAAAAAATATGTATTGAGTCACTCGTTAAGCAAATGGCAGTTACCTTCAATAACCATAAAGATTGGATGTCAATTGTTTATCATTTGGTGTTGTCGTTGTTTTTAGGTTCTTAGGCTCTTGCCCATTTTCCAAACCTTTAGATAGGCAAGTGCATAGAATGAAAATAAACAATGAAGTCGTGAGAGGAGAATGAAGATTGTACCGTAATTCATGCTATCCATATCAATGGCATAATCCAATGCATGACTATTGGAATAACATCCGTTGGAGTAATAATTGGAATGGTCATTATTATAATGGGGTCAACACGAACGGGTATCCTTATAAATCAACAGATTATGGGCAAAGACCATTTGTAGTAAATATTGACCAAGCTACTAAGCAAAATAATACTTACCGCACCGCTTTGTGGACAGGGAAACACCTTCAAGTAACCCTGATGAGTATTAATGTTGGAGATGATATTGGCTTAGAAGTTCATCCCACAACGGATCAATTCATACGTATTGAAGAAGGTCAGGGACTTGTTCAGATGGGTGAAAGTAAAGATAATTTGAATTTTCAAGCAATGGCCTGTGGTGGCTATGCAATTATGATACCTGCTGGAACATGGCACAATGTTACCAATACGGGGAATACCCCGCTTAAAATATACGTCATCTATGCTCCGCCTGAGCATCCATATGGTACGGTTCATGTAACAAAAGCGGATGCCATGTCTGCTGAATAAAGCCAATATTATTAATGAATCAAGTAAATGAGGTTGGAATGAATTACTAACGGTGAACGCTAGTTCAACAAGGAACTACCTTATTAAAAGGTGGTTCTTTATTTATTTAAGCAACAATTACACAGCCGATTTTGAAAGGAAGAACCTATTTGCAAATTACCGAACAAATCATATTAGATTGTCTAAATGAACTCCAATCGACTGCAATAGCTAAACAGAAATATTCAGATTACTACAATGGTCAGCATGCTATTCTCAAGAACTATGCGATGCAAGAAAGTCGAAGCAATCAAAAGCTCATTTTCAATTTCCCACGTAAGTTTGTAGATAATGAAGTGGGTTATCTGCTCGGTAAGCCAGTAAACTATGTGTCCAAGTCGGATCAGGACGAAGCTATACATAACATAGATGTACATATGAGTCATTGGGACAAAGAGCATAATCTACAGCTTCGGAAACAATCCGAAATCTTTGGCGAGAGCTTTGAATTGAACTATATCGATTCGGATGGTCAGTTCTCATCCACAGTATTATCTCCTTTGAATGCCTATGTGTTGGAGGATGGAACAGCAGAACGAAATGTATTACTTGGCCTACATAAATTTACCCGGCGATTTGATAAGCAAGTGTATTTGGACGTGTATACCGACCATGAAATTCTACATTATACAATCGGCAACGACGACAAACACAATCGGAGTAGGTCGAACCAAGCACCTGAAGTAAAATATATCGGCAAACATAATCACATCTTTGGAAGAGTCCCGCTTATCTCCTGTCCAGCCAATACGGAGAGAAAAAGCGGATTCCAGGATGTGATTTCTTTATTTGATGCCTATAATGCGCTGAATTCCGATTTGGTCAATGAAATTGCAGATCATCGCAACGCCTACCTAGTGATTGAAAATGCCAAGCTGGAAGCAGAAGACTTGTTGAATATGAAGAAGATGGGCATTATTCAAGTTCCGGCTGGAGGAAAGGTAAGCTGGCTTACGAAGGAGATTAATGATTCTTTTGTAAAGAACGAGTTGGACAATATTGAACGCAAAATTTTCGACATGATGGATCAGGTTAACTTTAATGAAAATTGGGCCAGCAATACATCTTCCTTAGCGCTTAGAAACAAGCTGCTGAATCTGGAGAATCGAGTGGCAATGCGTGAAGCGTTAATGGAAAAAGCGATCAAGCAGCGTTTAAGGAATTTCTTCACGTTTCTGCACATTAAAGAAGGTGTGCAATATGATTACCGTGATATCGCGGTGAAGTTTACTCGTAACTTACCGACAGATTTGGTGGGGATGGCTGATGTGATTGTTAAATTGCAGCAAGTCGTATCTCAGGAAACGTTGCTGACACTATTACCATTTGTAGAGAATCCCAAGCTAGAATTCAATAAATTTCATGCAGAACAACAACGATTAGTTGATACGGATAAGGAGGTATTGGATGCAGAATAAAAATAGGATCAAGTGGCTCGTGAAGAATAGCTGTGCTTGTTATCTCGGAGCGAAACACGGTATCTCAAACTACTGCTGTTTACAGGATAGTCCATGTGTATTTTTCGCTCAAGATGATGGTCTGCTCCGTTGTACATATTTTGAAAATGGAGTTTTGCCAATGGACGAGAAGCTGGATCAAGAATATACATCTGAGCGGAATGTAGAATCTGAATTTAAAACAGCGCAACCGAGGGTGAACTGTCAGAAATGTGCGGCTACATTTTCAGCTCATTCGAATCGGCAAAAATACTGTGAGAAATGTAGAGATAAGAATGCGAATGAAAAGACGAAATTGCGGATGCGTCAGATGAGGAAAAAACAGGCTTGATGTTACGCTTTAGAGGTTTAAAAAGCCCAATAAACTAAGGGTGAAAAACAACCCAAAATGAGGAGTTGGTATGTTTGTACCTATTTCTCGTTTTTACGGTTTCTAATGCGTAACATCATTGTAGCAGGTATGACGTTAAACGAATTGAACATACATATACGTGTTCGAAAGCTCGAATCCCAACAGGTTCAGTGTTACGCTTTAGGCTGTCAAAAATCCAAATAAAATAAGGGTTAAAAATAGGCAAAAGTGGGGTGTTGGTATGTTTGTACCTTTTCCTCGTTTTTGTGATTTCTAATGCGTTACATTGCTGTCCTGAGCATGACATTAAACGGCTCAATACATACATAAGCGTGTTCGGTTCTGCGTAGTCGAATGGGCAATAAAGGAGATTATCAAAAATGAATTTAGAACAAGTGAAGCAGTTGATTGAAGAGAACCAAACAAACGAGGAATGGCAAACGTATCTTCAGGGTTTGAATCCGTATAGCGTAGAGGGGATAGAGCAATTCATTCAATCTAATAAGGAAGCAAAAAGTTGGTTCGATAGCACGGTGGACAAACGATCCGCTAAATCGCTGGAAACGTGGAAATCCAATCATTTGGAAAGTGCAGTGGATGCTGAGATCAAGAAGCGATTCCCGGCGAAGGATGAGAAAGAAATCGAAGTTGAGAAGCTACGAGCCGAAGTGGAAAATATGAAGCTAGAGAAGCAGCGTGAACGGTTAACCAGCCAAGCGATC
>NZ_ASRY01000033.1 GCF_000520815.1 Paenibacillus maysiensis
CAAAACAAAACCCATTTCAGCAAACCATGTATGCTATATATTCGGCATTTAACATTTAGAATTGCAGACATAACCGTTCAACGGTAGCAGCCGGCGTTTCATTAATCAATCGAATAAATCCTTGAACCGCTTTACGAATTTTTTGTACCGAGTCAAAGAAGACATTATGAATCACGGATGATTTCAGCCAGCCCCATAATTCTTCAATCATGTTCAAATTTGGACTATACGGAGGTAAATAAACCAAGGTGAGTTTGGCTTGATTTGCTGTTAAAAATGGCTGGATGAGGTCGGCGTGATGGATTCGTGCATTGTCCAAAATCATCACGATTCGGTCGCCTTTGTACTTTTCCAAGACTCGTTCCAAAAAAGACAAGAATTCTTTGGCGGTATACTGTTCTTCTTGTATGCAAAACACTTCACCGGATTCATAATCCAGCGTCCCAATCAGCTTCGCTCCCCAATGCTTGCCATAGGTGGGAATGATTTTTTGCTGCCCCTTGGGAAACCATGTACGAGAGAGCGCTTGGTAATCCCGGATCATCGACTCATCTTCAAACAGAATCCGGTCGATGTGCCCAGCGAGGAGTTTTTTTAACTCCTGAAATTTTTCTTTGAATTCTTCTTGTTTCTGTGGGTCGGCTTTAGCCAGTGTGTAAGTCGGCTTCGTAAAGCTAAGTTTTAAACGGTACAGTAGGTCTCGTGTACCCCGATCCGAATACCGAATATCCCACGTTTGTTCCATCCATTTTCGTACGAGTGGAGAAGTCCAGTTCATCTGCGCCGGAAATCCTTGATCCGCAGGCGTTTGGATTGTCACCACTTCATAGACTTGTCGCTCTTGCTCAGCAGTTAACAAGCGATTTCGTCCTGGAGGTCGTCCGATTTGTAGCCCCTGAATCCCTTGTTCTCTGTAAGCTTTGCTGTAGTTATATAAGGTCGCAAGGGCCCGTCCGGTCACTTCGGAAATGCGTTCGTAAGATTCGCCAAGTAACAGCATGAGGATCGTCTGGTACCTTTCATGCATGCGTAAATCCTTGTTTATTTTCATCGCAGCTTTGACTTCCTGAATAGCTGCTGCTTTCTGTTCTTCGGCCACACCAACGCGCACACTCATTTGTATCGTCTCCAATGATTATCGTATTGAAGACTATTATACTGGAATTTATTTCTTTTGGGCTTTCTACGCTTATCTGATTCTATTTATTTTTCACCGAATATTATACTATAAATGAGCAAATTTACTTCCAGTAAACTGTAAAAACCAAAAAGAATAGAGACAAAGTGCTTTCCTTGTGTTAAAAAGTAGTCACCACAACACACTTTTTACGAAGGAGAAATCACTATGTCTCATACCGCCATCGTAACTGAACCCAACGCGATCCGCAACTATTTGTTGCAGCACCGGCTGCCGTTGTATTTTTCAAAGCCTGTTTTAGCACATGTGGAAACGTATATGACAGCGGCAACGGCTAAAGGATTTCGCGGGAAGGTTACGGATTTGGCGGAATATAGCGACTGCCATCGTACCACATTGGGCCATTTTCTCGCTGAAGGCGTATGGGATGAAACGGTGCTGCAAAACAAAGTCAAAACAGAATCTTTTCGCCAGATCCTAGAAACCTCCCGGCGCACGGCGGAGCCGCTGTTTGTCATTCACGACGATACGATTGCTCAGAAAACAAAGCCTTCGTCACAGGCCCGTTTTCCTATGGAGCAAGCCGGTTTTCATCACTCCCATCTGCTAGGCAGGGTCGTCTGGGGGCATCAGGTACAGGCCACCGTTCTCGGTTGTTCAGACCTGTCTTTAATTCATTCTATTGACCTATACGACAAGACGTTCACTCACCCGGACGGCACCGTATATACGAAAATCGACCGGGTTTGTGACATGGCTCAGACCTTGCCTCTCCCGCCTCATGGCGGGTATTGTCTGGTCGATTCATGGTTTATCTGTCCCCGCGTCATTGATGCGTACGCAGCGGCAGGCTATCAGGTCATCGGTGCACTGAAAACCAATCGGATTCTCTATCCCCAAGGCATCCGGATTTCCATTCAAGACTTCGCTCGGCACATCCGCAAAGAAGACGTTCGCCTCGTCACCGTGAACGGTTCGTCGTACTGGATGTATCGCTATGAAGGGGCATTGAATGGAATAGACAACGCCGTGGTTTTACTTTGTTGGCCGAAGCAGGCATTCGGGGAGCCGAAAGCGTTGCGCGCTTTTTGCTGCACGGATATTTCTTTGGAAACCGAAACTATTGCGTTATACTATGCCAAACGCTGGCCTATCGAAATCTTCTTTCGCCAATCCAAAAACAATTTGGGCTTTGACACGTATCAGGTTCGCTCGACTAAAGCTTTTATTCGTTTGTGGATACTCTTGGCTTGGACTCATCTGTATTGCACGGTCGGGTTGGGATACACTTGCCCTTTTGGCGATGGATTGCGCTCCGTACGCAAGCAAGTTCAGCGGGATCGCCTCCAGTTTGTCTACGAGTCCGCCCAAAAGGGCATTTCATTTCAGGCTATCTGTGAGCGATTCAAAATCGCCTAGTCTTATATTGGTATTTTTTGTATCCGTTTTTGCTCATTTATAGTATTATAGATGGATTGGTATAAATCAACGTGGTATGAATATTTGAATGACCTGCAATATGAGCCGCTTCATGTACATCAAATCCATTCTCAAGAGCATGAGAACAAAAATAGTGTCTTAAATCATGAGGGCTTAACACTTGTTCCAATTCAGCTAAGTGACTATACTTTTGAAACATATTGTTAGCTGTCATACGGCTTAACTTTGCTCCCTTGTTAGATAAGAATAAATAAGGACTGTCTGTATACTTATGTTTTTTTCGTACTTCTAAGTAATCTTTTAAAGCTTGAATGACTTTTTGATTTAAAAGGACAGTACGTTGTTTGTCTCCCTTACCAGAACGAAGGACTTTAACTGCTTCGGGGGTAATACGTATTCCTAAGCACCATACTGAAGAACGATCAGCAATATAATAGTATCAAAAATAAACAATCATTCTTTGAAATAGCCGCATTTTTGAACGAATGAAAAAAGTCTAATTTCTCAGCAATAAATTCAGAAATTAGGCTTTTTAATATTGAAATTTTCTTAAAGTTGTAAATCCGATTTCCTGACGCTAACCCAAATAGTAAAATTTTATTGATTTTTCAAAAGCCAGTTAACTTCTGTGAGTTTTTTATTTGCACAGGATACAGTATGAGGCATTTGATGATGGTTATTTAGTGCGTTTTCATCTTCCCATATTTCCCATAGCATGATTTTTTCTTGATCTAATAAGTGAACATGGAAATAGATACAACCTTTTTCTTTTAATGTTTCATTCTCTAAATCTTTAAATTCTTTCATAATATAGTCAACATTTTCAGTGCTGATTATATTTAAACAAGCTGTTACATATAGCATAATTTTCTCCTTTTATAATTTGTTTGTTAGTTTTGAAATAGGGCTAATCAATATATTAATTAGTAAAAAAACTATAACCCATGTTTTGAACCAAACAGTTATATTAATAAAATGAAATTCTATTTCTGAAATGTTAAAGGTCAGGCTATTAATATTTAAACTGCCTAGTATAAGCGTTATGAAAAATGACATAATGAGGTAATTTAAATGTGGTTTTAGGTTACTCTTCATTTATTCTCCTTTCCATTTCAAGATAGATGTTAATTTTCTCCTCAATATAAGCTGAAATATCTTCGAGAGTTTCAATTTCAAAATTTATTATCTCTTGTTGTTTTCTTAACGAAACTATTCTTTCTTTTATAGTTGAGGGACCGCCTTTTCTAAGAACGGAATAGTTTCTCATTTCAGAAATAGACATTCCCGTTCTTTTTAAACGAATTAAAAATTTTATCCAGTCTACATCGTCTTCGGTGTATGTTCTTATTTCATTGGACTTTCTATTGGGAAAAGAAAGTAACCCAACTTGTTCATAATATCTTAATGTATAGACAGACAAGTTCGTTATTTTTGCAACTTCTCCAATACTGTATTTTGCCATATGCTATCCTCCATGAAAAAATGATAACATCTAGAGTGTACTCTAAGTCAATATTTTATTGCGTAAATCCTTGTTTATTTTCATCGCAGCTTTGACTTCCTGAATAGCTGCTGCTTTCTGTTCTTCGGCCACACCAACGCGCACACTCATTTGTATCGTCTCCAATGATTATCGTATTGAAGACTATTATACTGGAATTTATTTCTTTTGGGCTTTCTACGCTTATCTGATTCTATTTATTTTTCACCGAATATATAGCCACTTAATCAATTTGAAAGTCCTTATTACCCTCATTCTTCAGTACCAAGAGCATCTTACTG
>NZ_ASRY01000034.1 GCF_000520815.1 Paenibacillus maysiensis
GGCTGTACGTCGCGGCGTCGTCAAGCGCAAGCACCGTTTGCAGCACTAGAGCTCCGTCGCTGCGCCAAGCTTCCGCCTGCTCCAGCAGGCGGGTCTGCGTGAGCAGCACCGACGCCCCGCTGTCCGCGAGCATATACTCGATCCGCTCCGCCGGATAGTCCGGGTCGAGCGGCACATAAGCGCCGCCCGCTTTCCATACGGCGAGCACCCCGATCAACAGCTCCGCCGAACGGCCGGCCAGAATGCCGACCACCTGCTCCGGCTTCACCCCGCGCGCCCGCAGTGCATACGCCAGACGATTCGCTTTGGCGTTCAGCTCCGCATACGTCAGCTTGCTGTCTTCGTAGACAACCGCCAGCGCTCCCGGAGTGCGCTCCGCCTGCTCCTCGAACAGCTCGTGGAACGTTCTCTCTCTCCACGACTCATCCGCTTCCAAACCTGTACCCTCTGCGGCGGGTTGCTTCGCAAGAGCCGAAGACGACACGTCAAACCCGACCAGCAAATCATGCTTTTCGCTGTCCGTCAAGATATCCAAATCCGAAATCCGCGCACCCGGCTGAGCCAGGATCGACGCCAAAAGCTGCTCGTAATGACCCGCCAGCCGTACCATCGTTTCCTGTCTAAACAACGAGGTAGCGTACTCGATCTTGCAAACCAGCTCGTTATCGGCTTCCACGATATCAAAGCTAAGATCAAACTTTGCCGTCTTTTCCTCGATGTCGAACAGCGACCATTGCAAGCCTTCCAGGGTTAAATCCAAGCTTTCGTGCTTTTGCAAAGAAAACATGGTGTCAAACAGAGGATTCCGGCTTAAATCCCGGCTCACCTGAAGAGCTTCCACCAGCTCCTCGAACGGATAGTCCTGGTGCTCGTAGGCTCCAAGCGTCGTTTCCTTCACTTCCTGCAAGTAATCCAGGAACGTCCGCTCCGCCGCCGGACCCAAGCGAAGGGCCAGCGTATTGACGAACATGCCGATAATCGGCTGTAGGTCGGCGTGAGAACGGGCGGCAATCGGAGTGCCGACCACTATATCTTCCTGTCCCGCGTATTTATGAAGCAATACGGAGTACGCAGCCAGCAGAAGCATGTACAGCGTCGCCCCCGAATCGCCGGCAAGCCGTTTGAGAGCTTCGCTTTTCTCCGCATCCAGCGTAAACGTGAGCGTTTGACCGTCAAACTGCTGGACGGCCGGGCGGGAGAAGTCGAGAGGCAGCTCAAGAACCGGAAGCTCGGAGCTGAATACCCCGCGCCAGTATTCCTCCTGCCGTTTGATGCGCTGGCGCTGCTCCTCGGATTGCTGCCAAACGGCGTAATCCTTGTATTGAATCCGCAGCTCCGGCAATTCTTCCCCATTGTAAAGCCGCACGAATTCGCGCAGCAGCACGTCCATGGAAAGGCCGTCGGAACCAATATGATGAATATCCAGCGCGAGCAGGAATTTCTCTTTCTCCAGTTCGATCAGCAGGGCACGCAGCAAAGGCGGCTGGGTCAAGTCAAAAGGCTGAATGAAGCCTTCAAGAATGGCCGCAACCTGATCTTCGCTTGCTTGAAGCTTCTCGACCTTGAAAGCTACGAGCGGATGAATACGCTGAACCGGCTCCCCATTCACGATTTCAAAACCGGTGCGCAGCATATCGTGCCGGGCCACCAAAGTAGTCAGCGCCTTTTCCACTTTGGCCTCGTTCAAAGCCCCTCCCAATTGCAAGGCGCTTGGGAGGTTGTAATTCAGCTCCGAGCCATCCAGCTGGTGCAGGACGTACAGCCTTTTTTGCGCGGAGGAAACCGGATAGTACGCTTTCTCTTCCGCTTTCGGAATCGAGCTGTGCCGCGTTTCTTCCAAGCTGGCAATAGCCCCGGCCATCGACTCTACCGTCGTATAGCGGAACACATCGCGCAGCGGAAGTTCGACGTTCATTTCCTTCTGAATCTTGCTGACAAGGTTCGTCGCCCGCAAGGAGTGGCCTCCGAGCTCGAAGAAATTGTCCAGGACTCCAATGCCGGAGTAGCCCAGCACTTCCTCCCAGACCTTCACAAGCTGGGACTCCGTCCGGTTACGCGGCGCTACGTATTCGACGCCCGTTTGTAAGCCGCCTTGCGGCTCCGGCAGCGCTTTGCGGTCCACTTTGCCGTTGGTCGTCAGCGGCATGCGCTCCAGCTGCACGAAGTACGACGGGATCATGTACCCCGGAATTCCCTGGGCCAGCGAGGTTCTCATTTCGCTGACCGTCAGCGTCCGGTCCGCCACAAAGTAGGCGACAAGCGCCTTCTCGCCCCCGCCGTCCTGACGGGCGAGCACCACCGCTTCTTCCACGCCCTCGACGTTCAGAAGCTGCGTCTCGATTTCGTCCAGCTCGATCCGGTACCCGCGGATTTTGACCTGGTGGTCGATCCGGCCCAGGTATTCGATGTTGCCGTCCGGCAGCCAAGCCGCCAAGTCGCCCGAGCGGTACAGTTTCTCCCCCTCCGCAAACGGGGAATCGACGAACTTCTCCGCCGTCAGATCCGGGCGGTTCAGGTATCCTCTCGCAAGGCCTTCCCCGGCCACGTACATTTCGCCCGTTACGCCGATCGGCACAGGGCGGCGGTTTTCATCAAGGACGTACACGCTCAGCGTCGGGATCGGCTTGCCGATATTGCTCTTCGCCGCCTCCATTTCGACCCACGTTATTTCCTTATACGTAACGTGAACCGTCGTCTCGGTAATGCCGTACATATTGATCAGCTTCGTCTCCGGGTACTTCGTCTTGAAGCCCTTGAGCAGCAGCGGACTCAGCGCTTCGCCCCCGAAGATGACGTTGCGAATCCGCAGATCGTATGGATGGTCCGCCAAGACCTCACGCAGCAGCTGGTAGAAGTACGTTGGCGTCTGGTTCAAAATCGTGACCTGTTCGCGGCCCAGCAGCGCCAGGAAATCGGCCGGATTTTTCGCCGTGAGCGGCGGTACGATGACCACCTTGCCTCCGTACAGCAGCGCTCCGTACATTTCCCAGACGGAGAAATCGAAGCAGAACGAGTGGAACAGCGTCCACGTGTCGGACGGCCCGAAGTCGAACAGGTTCTTGTCATTGAACAGGAGGCGCACGACGTTCTTATGCTCGATCAGCGTTCCTTTCGGTCTGCCAGTCGTTCCCGACGTGTAGATGACATAAGCCAGGTTGCCCGGCCCGGAAATCGGCTCCAGGTTCGAAGCGTCCAGCGCATCGGCGGAGTCCGCCCCTCTGTCACCCCAAACGAAATCGTCCAATTCGAGGCGCGTTCCTGCGAAGTCGGTCTTCTCGTGCAGATGCTTTTGAATCAGCAATAACGGCGCGCCCGAATCCTCGATCATGAAGCGGATGCGCTCCTCCGGGTAGTCGGGATCGACAGGCACGTATGCTCCGCCCGCTTTGAGAATCGCCAGAATGCCGACGACCATATCGAGCGAGCGTTCGGCCAGAATCGCTACCAGCTGATCCGCTTCTACTCCCGTCTCCCGCAGCTTCCGCGCAAGGCGGTTGGATCGCTCGTTCAGCTCGCGGTAGGTCAGCTGCTGCTCGTTCATGACGGCGGCCACGTTGTCCGAGTAAAGCTCCGCCTGCTCTTCGAACAAGCCGTGAATCGTCTGCTGCCTCGGGTAGTCCGCCTCTGAATCGTTGAAACCGCGCACCAGCTCGCGGATTTCCTCCTCCGTGAGCATTTCCAGCGAGGCAATATTCCCGTCCGGCGCTGCTACGATGGTTTCGAGCAACTTGTCATAATGTCTGGCGAACCGTTCCGCGGTCTCCTGTTTATACAAAGCCGTAGCGTACTCCAACCGGCATTCGAGCTGACCGTCCAGCTCCGAAATATCCAGGAGCAGCTCGAACTTGGATGTTTGGTTTTCCAGCGGATAAAACGATTGCTCCAGCCCCTCGATGACAATTTGCTCGTTCTCCGTATTTTGCAGGGAGAAGAACGTATCAAAGAGCGGATTCCGGCCGGTCGCGCGCGCAATGTGAAGACTTTCCACCAAGTCTTCGAACAAATAATTTTGGTTTTCGAAAGCCCCGAGCGTGATGTCCTTGATTTCTTCCAGGTACGAAAGGTACAGCTTGGAACGCTCTGGACGGCTGCGAATGGCCAGCGTGTTGATAAACATCCCTACGATCGGCTGCACTTCTTCTTGCGTTCTTCCGGCAATCGGCGTTCCCACGATCAGATCTTCCTGACCCGAATATTTATGCATAAGGATGGAGTAAGCCGACAGCAGCACCATATACAGGGTCGTGCCCGTCCGTGCCGCCAGCTCTTTCAGCTTCTCCGTCCGCTCTTTCCCGATATAAAACTTCACGGTTCGGCCGTCAAAGCTTTGCACCGCAGGCCGCGGGAAGTCCGTCGGCAGCTCCAAGACCGGCAGCTCGCCCGACAGCTGTTCG
>NZ_ASRY01000035.1 GCF_000520815.1 Paenibacillus maysiensis
GATCAGCGAGGAAGAAGCCGCCCTGTCGCAAACGATTCCGCTGGTCGACGACCTCGCGATCGAAGCGGACTCGGGCGGTCACACGAACCAAGGCGTATCGTTCTCCCTCCTGCCCGCCATCCACGCGCTCAAAGACCAGCTCCAGCGGCAGTACCGCTACCAAGAGGAGATTCTCATCGGCTGCGGCGGAGGGATCGGCACGCCGGAAGCGGTCGCGTCGGCCTTCATGCTCGGGGCTGATTTTATTTTCACAGGATCGATCAATCAATGCATGGTGGAGAGCGGGGCCCATCCGGTCGTCAAGGACCTGCTGCAGTCCGTTTCGATCCACGACATGGCGATCACGGTTGCAGGCGATATGTTTGAGATCGGCGCGAAGGTGCAGGTGGTGAAAAAAAACACCCAGTTCGCCGCCCGCGCCAACAAGCTGCACCAGCTGTTCCACCAATACAACTCGATCGACGAGGTTCCGCTGTCGATCCGGCATGAGATCGAAACGAAATATTTTAAGAAGACGTTTGAGGAAGTCTGGGATCTCGTCTGCGCCTACAAGCGCGCCAAACATCCGGAGCAACTCGAAGAGGCGGCCGAGAACCCGCGTTTCAAGATGGGGCTGATCTTCAAGTGGTATTTTGCCCATTCCGCACAGGCGACCCTGCGAGGGGATGAGCAGGAGCGGGATAATTTTCAGATCTTCTGCGGCCCGGCGATGGGGGCGTTCAACAGGTGGGTACAAGGCACGCCGTATGAGTCTTGGCAGCAGCGCCATGTGAACACGGTGACAGAACTGCTGATGCGCAAGGCGTGTGAACATCTGGAATCCCGTCAGTCCACGTCCGTTTCGGCAGCCGGCGCAGAAGCGGTGCCGAGTTTTGAAGGGGCGGCGATCGCGATCATCGGGCTGAGCGGTCAATTCCCGAAGTCCAAGAATGCAGACGAGTTCTGGAACAACCTCGCACAAGGCCGCGACTGCATCTCCGAGATTCCGGCGACGCGCTGGTCGCTCGACGAGCACTACTCGCCGGACCCGAGCGCACCGGGCAAAACCTACTCCAAGTGGATGGGCGTGCTGGAGGATGCGGACAAGTTCG